>NZ_JBFAUH010000001.1:0-126764 GCF_040679095.1 Streptomyces sp. NPDC052496 | reverse complement strand
ATCCCGGGCCGTGCCCGGTCTCCGGGCTGTCTTCGGATCCCGGGCCGTGCCCGGCTTCCGGGCTGTCTTCGGATCCCGGGCCGTGCCCGGCCCCCGGGCCGCCTCCGGCCCCCCAGCCATCTCCGTCTCCCGGTTCGCCCCCGGCCCCCGGCGACCAGGACGTGGCCGCGAGGGACCGGGCGAAGAGGGTGCCCAGGCGGGCGCCTGCCTCGTCGTCCAGGAGGGCGTGTGACCAGCGCAGTGCGAGCTGGACGCGGCCCCCGACGGAGACCGTGGTGACGGTCAGGCCGCGCGGCATACGGGCCGGGGCCGAGAACCACACGGCGGTGGGGCGCCCCGCGTCCCCGAAGTCGAGCGGGTAGGGGATGCGCCCGATGTTGGACAGCAGCGTGGTGGACGCCAGTGGCGCGGCGGCGGTGCGCAGCGCCCGCGCGAGGACGCCGCGCGCGCCGGCCGGCAGCACGGGCGCGGTCAGCAGCGAGGCGCCGAGCCCGAGTTGGGAGCCCGGCGCGGCCTTCAGGGACCGGGTGCGGGCGGCGGTGCTCCGCAGCAGCCGGGCGACCGCCGCCGGATCGGGCGGGTCGGCCGTGAGGAGCGCCGCGTCCCGTTGTTCCTCCGGGCCGAAGCCGACGGAGACCAGCCGGGTGCCGTTGCCGATGGGCATGTCCGTACCGCGCGGCCGGTCGTCGACCGGCATGGTGACGACGACGGGCGCGGACGGACGCCCGTGCAGGTGGTTCCAGCGGGCCACCATCAGGCAGGTGGCGACCAGGAGCTGATCGTTGACGGTGAACGCGGCGACGCCGTCGGTGCGGGGCGGCCGGGCCGGCACGGGCAGCTCGGTGATCAGCATCCCGTTGCCCTGGCTGCCCCGGCTGTCCCGGCTGTCCTGGCCGTCCCGGCTGCCCCAGCTGTCCCGTCTGCCCCGGCCGCCCCGGCCCTTCGCACCGTACTGCCCGCGTTCGGCGGCGATCCGTACCGGCCGGGCCAGGCGGTGCCCGCCGAGCGGCGGTGCGACCGGCGGTCCGTCGCTCGCGGCGGTCCCGGCCGCGCGCACGGGCGGTGGCGCCGGAGCGTTGTCGGCGCCACCGTAGAGCTGCGCGGCGGTGGCCAGCACCCGCAGGCAGGCCGGGCCGTCCAGCGCGGTGTGGTTGATGGTGACGAGCAGAACCGTTCCGCCACCGCCACTGCCACCGCCGTCGCCCCCGGCCGCCCCGTGCTCGACGACCTCCAGCCGCACCGGCGGCGTGGCGTCCAGTGGCGGGCAGTCGGACAGGGCGCGTTCCCGGGCCCGTTCCAGGGCGTCCGGCCCCGGCGGCGGGTAGACGACCGGGTCCACGTCCGGTACGCCGGTCAGTTCCCACACGTACCGCCGCTGCCACCAGCGGTGCGGGGCCTGGCGCATCAGGATGCGCGGATGCCGGCACAGCGCTTCCCGGAACGCCGCCCGCAGCCGGCCGGGGTCCGGCCGCCCGGGCAGGTGCACTTCGATGTGCACGGTTTCCGGTTCGTCGTCCGTGAGGCAGTGCCGGGTGATCTCGTCGACCACCGGGAACGGGATCCGCCGTACGGTCCGGTCCGCCGCGCCGGGCGCCCCGTTCCCGGCCGGTCCCCGCCGTGCCGGCTGCAGTGCGGTCATCGAGGGGGTTCCTCCCCGCTCCGGCCCGGCGAAGTGCCGTCCGGTGGCGTGTCGTCGGGTGGCGTGTCGTCGGATTGGGTGTCGTCGGGTCGCGTGTCGTGGTGCGGTGTGCCGTCGGATGTCCTGCCGGTCGGCGGGGTGCCGTACGGAGGCGTGCTGTGAGGCGGCGTCTCGTGCGGAGGCGCGCCGCGCGAAGACGTCCCGTAAGGAGGCACGCCGTGCGGAGACGTCCCGTGAGGAGGCGTGCCGTACGGAAGCGTGTCGTCGGATGACGCGTTCCCCGGCGGCGCGCTCTCAGGCCGCGTGCTGCCCGGCGGCGCTTCCTCCCGTGCCGCAGCGCGCCGTCGTCGGCGCCGTGGCAGCGGCGGTGCCGGTGCCCCGGACGCCGCCGCACCCGAGGCGGCCTCCCCGGAGCCCGCACCCTCACCGGCCGCCGTCCCCACTGCCGCCCGCGGCTCGCCACGAGGCCCCGATCCCGCCTCCACCCGTGCCCCCCGCCGCAGCCCCCCGCCCGGCACCGTGACCACCGCCGCCGCCAACGCCAGCAGGGCCAGTGCCTGTGCCGTGGGGCTGAAGGCCCCGGCGTCGTCGGCGGCCGGTTCGCCCGCGCCGAGAGCCGCCGTGATGCCGGCGCCCAGCATGGCCAGCAGCGCGACCGGGACCAGGAGTCCCGGCCGGAGCCGGGCCGCCAGTGCGAGCAGCGGCACGATCACGGCGTACGGCCCGGCGGCCAGCGCCACCACCGCCGTGAGGGCGACGACGCCCAGCACCCAGGAGGGCGCGGGCGGGGTCTGCGGTTCCGGCCGGGTGCGCGGCGTGCGGCGTACCAGGGCGGAGCCGATGAGTACGGCGATGCCGAGCGCGCCGCCGAGCAGCCCGAGGTCGTACGTGGTGGACGGCGCGTACGACAGCTTCACCAGCCCGCCCTTGCCCGCCGGGACCAGGAAGCCCTGCTGCCAGCCGTCGAGCCGGACCGGCGACAGTTCGCGCCCGTCGAGCGTCGCGCGCCAGCCGTCGTTGGCGTTCTCGTACATCTGGAGGTACGCGGCGGCGCCGCTGCCCACCCGCACCGACCGCTGGTCGCCCGCCCAGTCCTCGGCCGTCACCGGCCGCCGCTCGCTCGCGGGCGCGGGGGCGCTGCCCCGGGTGAGGGTGAGGTCCGTCAGGGCGAGCGGGCCCTGGTCACCGGCCTCGACCTGGTGCTGCCCGGCGGGGAGTTCGAGGCGGCCGTCGCTTGCTTCGCCCGCGCACGGTGCGACCGTGACGGGCCGGCGCTCGGTGAGGTCGCGGACGTACCCGGAGGCCTTGGTGGCGTGCAGGGTGCCGTCCACGGCCAGCGGCGGGCCCTGGCCGCACGCCAGCGAGAACCGGTCGGCTGCCGACGGCGGCGGGGTGCGCAACGCGTCCAGTGCCGGGATGTAGACCTCGCTCAGGCCGACGGGCAGTTGCAGGGCCTGGTCGGCGACCGGGTTGTGGACGGTGAGTTCCTTGACCTTGCTGATGGTGATGTCGAGGCGGTCGGTGGTGATGGGGTCGAAACGGGCCTGGCCGTTCTCGTCGACGCCGGCGGTGGCGGCCCCGTCGGGGGAGTTGACCAGGATCTGTTCGGGCCGGGTGGAGAGGCCGCCGGCCGCGGCCAGCACGATCTGGTCGACGGTGCGCTTGCCGGGCCAGCGCAGGTGCAGCGTCGGCCGGTCGCCCGCGATCCAGGCGGTGGTGAGGTCGCCGTCGACGAGGTTGCGGGGGCTGAGTGAGGGGCCGGAGCCGAAGGCGGTCGAGTCGGCCGTGGCGGTGATGCGGTCCTTCTTGCCGGGGGCCACGCGGTCCAGCAGCTGGTCGAGTTCCGGCCCGGGTACGGCCACTGCCCGGCCGCTGACCTGGTACGACGCGCTCGTGCCCGTACGGAACTGCCGGTGCAGCCCCGTCTCGGCGGAAACCGGTGACAGGCCGCCGGGGTCGCTGCCGCGGTGCAGGGAGTACGTGGCGGACGGCGCCGTGGACTTCTCGGCGTCCGCCGGGAGTTGCAGCAGCCGGGTGACCTGCACGCCGGGTACGGACACCTCGGAGAAGCCGGCGCCGGACAGCCCGGCGCGCGGTGTCTGCGCCCCGGTGATGGTGATCTTCAGCCATTTCGCGGTCCCGGCCGGTGCCCTGACCTGCTGCTTCTGGCCGTTGGTCAGCAGCTGACCGGTCACGCTGCCCCGGTCGGTCTGGACGCGTACGGCGGTGGGCGCCGCCCGCGTCCCGTCACCGGGCAGCGGCGTCAGACCGATCGTGGGCGGTATGACAGTGGGCCGGGTGAAACCGATCCGCAGCCACTGGCCGACCGGTTCGCCCGCGCTGCCCTCGGCCCAGCCGGTGCCCGGATCGCCGTCGAAGGCGTGCACCGGGTCGTACTGCGGCAGGTGGAAGAGCCAGTTGCCGCTGCTGGAGGCGGTGACGGAGGAGGCGCCGCGCAGCACCCCGGTGGTCTGGTGCGCGATGCCCTCGGTGGGCAGGATCTGCCGGGGTTCGCGCCCGGCGTCCTGGACGCTGTCCGGGTGATTCCGCTCGCCGGGCGTGTACGTGTACGAGGTGTTGGAGTTGACCAGTCCGAACCGGGTGTCGGCACGGCGCAGCCCGTCGCCGGTCAGCTGGAGCGGCGGGGTGCCGACGCCCGGGTGGTTGTCGCCGGTCAGCACGGCCGGGCGGTGGCGCAGCGTGGGATCGGCGGACAGCGGGAGCAGCGCCTCCGGCCCTCCGCTGACCTGCGCGGTGTCCGCCACCGGCAGGGCGGTGACCGGTCCGGGCCGCGGGGTGTCCACCGGTTCGTAGATGTCCACCGACCGCTGGCGCGGGTACAGGCCCTGGATCTGCACCGGAGTGTCGGGGGCGATCTTCCCGTCCGTGGTCAGCGGCCCGAAGGCGGCGACCCGGCGGTAACCGGACGCCTCCAGGGTGCGCTTGACGGTCTGCGTCGGCACGTATCCGATCTGGTCCGGGTCCAGGTCGTTGCGTACGACGACGTCGTACAGGCCCGCCCGCCCCAGGAAGTCCCGCAGCCCCGGCACCTCGGAGCCGGACAGCAGCGCCTGCTCGACGGCGTCCATGGCGCGCCGTACGCCCGGTGTCCCGAACGGCACGTAGTCCCGCTGGGCCCAGCGGGAGCGGGCGAGCACGTCGAGCGGCTGGTCGATGGGGGAGCCCCAGGTGTAAATGCCGTGCGCGGTGGCGGGGACGACGAGGGCGCGGTTGTCGGGGGTGTTCTCCGCCAGCCAGTCGGCGGTCCGCTCCCAGGCGGACGGCAGCTTCTTGAAGGCGCCGGGCTGGAGGACGGTGCCGTTGAGGTACGGCAGGGCGAGCGCGGGGACCGTCAGCAGCGCGGCGATCAGCGGGATGTGGCGGCGCCCGGGGATGCGCCGGGTGCCGCGCCGCTCACCGGCCACCCCGAGGAGGTGCGCGAGACCGAACGCGAGCGCCAGGGCCAGGCCCGGCTCGAACTTGTAGATGTTGCGGAACGGCCGCAGCCAGCCGTTCAGCCAGTCCTGCCACAGCCCGTGGAACGGGCCGCCCAGCGAACCGGCGTACCCCGTCAGACAGATACCGGCCACCACCAGCACGGTCAGCAGCAGCCAGCGCCGCTCCGGCACGTCCCGGCGGGCCAGTCCGGCCAGGCCCAGCGCGGCGGCCAGCGCCGAACCGAGGATCGCCGCGGCGCCCGCCGCCATGGTCCAGCCGGCCGGCAGCCAGGGTTCGCCGAAGTTGAGGTAGCCGGTCCAGTTGCCGGCGCCGCGCAGCAGTTCGGTGGCCGACATGGTGCCGGTCGTGGTGTTCGCCTGCTCGATGTACGGCATGAAGTCCTCGCCGTACACGCCGAGGAGCAGCAGCGGCACGGCCCACCACGCGGTCGCCAGGACGACGCCCGGAAGCCACCAGAGCAGCAGTGATCTGCGCCGGGGGCCGGTACGCGTCAGCACGTACAGGAGCGCGGGCAGCAGCGACGCCAGGGTCGAGGCCGCGTTGACGCCGCCCATGAAGGGAATGATCAGCGCGGAGCGGGTGGCGGCCAGGCGCGGCGTGACGCGGTGGTCGGTGAGCGGCAGCAGCACCCAGGGGAGCAGCGCGCCGGGCAGGGCCGCGGCGGAGGTGGAGCCGACGACCATGGTGAACGTCGGCCACAGCGCGTACGCGACGGCGGCGAGCAGCCGGGCCGGCGGGGAGCCGACGCGCAGCCGCTCGGCCAGCCGCAGCGCGCCCCAGAAGGCGGCCGTGACGATCAGCGACATCCACAGCCGCTCGGCGAGCCACACCGGCAGGTGCACGAGGTCCGTCAGGGCGTAGTACGGCAGGGACGGGAACGCGTAGCCGACGTACTGGTCCGTGATGCCGCCGAAGCCCGCCCGGTCGTGCCACAGCTGTCCCAGGTCGCTCAGGAACCGCCAGGGGTCGGTCGTCACCCCCAGCTTCGTCTCGAACGTCATCTTCCCGGAGGACGGCGCGAGGAACAGGACGAAGGTGACGGCCCAGAACGCCAGTAGCCAGCGGCGGGACCGTGGCGGCCCGGGCGGCGGCGCGCCCGGCGCGGCCGCCGGGGTGCCGCCGGCGTCCGGCGATCCCGGTGAGCTGGAGACGAGCGTCTGGGTCATGGCAACCGCCGCAGGATGAGGAGGAGGTTCCAGGTGGCTACTTCGCGTACGCCCGGCAGGCGCGGGATCGTTTCGGCGAGGAACGGCGCGTACCGGGAACGGGCCGTCACGATCCACACGTCGTCCCGCGCCCTGATCTGGCGCAGCGTCCGGCCGATGTGCAGCGGGAAGAGGTTCTCGCCCAGGGTGTGCTTGGCGGCCCGGCCGGTACGCCGCCGGTAGCGCTCGCGGGCCCGCCGGGCGCCCAGGTAGTGCCACGGCGCCGTCTCGTGCCCGCCCCAGGGAGAGAGCCAGTTGGTGAACGAGAGGTAGATCAGTCCGCCCGGCCGGGTGACCCGCACCAGCTCGCTGAGGAAGGTCTGCGGGTCGGCCACGTGCTCCAGGACGTTGGAGGAGAAGCAGATGTCGGCCGTACCGTCGGCCAGCGGCAGCAGATAGCCGTCGGCGAGCACCGCGCCGCTCGGCGCCCGGCCGCGCGCGGCCAGTTCCCGCAGGTCGGGCTCGAAGAGGTAGCCGTGCGCGCCGCGGCGCCGGAACTCCTCGGTGAAGTGCCCGCTGCCACCGCCGATGTCCGCGACGACCCGGCCCTTCAGCGGCTCGTACCGTTCGATCTGGTCGGCGGCGTCCCGCGCGAGCAGGCCGTAACAGCGCTCGGGGTCGCGCTGCTCGCGCAGGAACGCGCGGAAGAGGGTGAGAGATCTGCGCAGGGAAGGATCCCGCACGTCAGCATCACCGCCCGGCGGGGAGGTCGAGGTGCGCCTCGGCGTACGACTCGGCCGCCACGGCCCGGAAGCTGCGGACCGTGCCGCTCCAGCGGAACCGCGCGGCGCGCTGCGCGGCGGCGGCGCCCAGCGCCTGGCGCCGCGGACGGCTGAGCGCCAGCGTGCACCAGTGCGCGGCGAAGGAACTCTCGCCGCGGGCCAGCAGCCCGGTCACCCCGTCGTCGACCGAGTCGCGCAAGCCGGGGATGTCGAACCCGACGGCCGGGGTGTGCCGGGCGGCGGCCTCCATGACGACCAGGCCCCAGCCCTCGACCAGCGACGGGTGCAGCAGCAGCCAGGCGCGGCACAGGAGTTCGTGCTTGTCCTGCTCGCTGATCCGGCCGGTGAAGTGGACGTCCGGGCCCGCCATGGCCGTCAGCCGGTCGCGCTCGGGACCGTCGCCGACGATCACCAGTCGGCCGCCGGTGACCGGCCGTACCCGCTCCCACAGGCGCAGCAGCAGATCGACGCGCTTGTACTCGACCAGCCGGCCCATGGCCAGGAACAGCGGTTCCGGCGACTCGGGCAGCAGCGGCCCCGGCTCCTCCACCCCGTTGTGCACCAGCCGGATGCGCTCCCGCTCCACCCCGAGCCCGCGCAGCGCGGCGGCGGTCGAGCCGGACACGGCGACCATGAGGTTGCCGCGGTGGGTGCCCGCCAGCGCCCAGTGCTCCAGCCGGCGGCCGAGCCGGGCGGCGGGCGCCGGGTAGCGCATCCCCCACAGGTCCGTGTGGACGTGGTTGACCAGGCAGAGCGTGGGCCCGGTGTGCCACAGGGGAGCCAGGTACGGCATGCCGTTGCACACCTCGACCAGCAGGTCGCACGCGCCGACCCGGCGGCTGAACTGCCGCCGTACGCGCAGGAAGTGCCCGGCGTCGCCGCCCGCGGACACCACCCGGTAGCCGCGGTCGGCGGCGGGCCCGCCGCACAGCAGCGTGACCTCGTGGCCGTACGCGGTCAGCCCCTCGGCGATCCGGTCGACGAGCAGCTCGGAGCCGCCGGCGGCGGGGTTGCCCAGGTCGCGGCGGGCGAGGAAGACGATGCGGCGGGGGAGCGGGGGTGCTGCGGGCGAGGTCTGGCGTGCGGGCGGTGCCTGGTGTGCGGGCGGTGCGGGCGGTGTCTGGCGTGCGGGTGCTGCGGCGGACATGGACGGTCGTACGTGCTGGGGCATGAGCGCTCCAACTCGTCTCAGGGTGCGGTACCAGTGGTGTGGGGGGACGTACTGCGTACTGAGTCGTGCGGACCTGCCGGCCTGGGGCTTGCGGACGGGGACGGACGGGCGGGGGCGGACGGGGACAGGTGCGGGAACGGGGACGCGGGTGGGTGAGCTGGATAGTTTTCGCCGCCCTGTTCGATGCGGCTACTCACCGGCGTGACAATTTCCGCCCCGACTCGGCCTGACGCCTCATCACTTCGCGCAGGATCAGCTGAACCGCCGCCTCCCGCGTATCACCAGCACCACCCCGAAAGCAGTCAATCCGCCGCCCGCCACGGCCGCCGTGAGCGGCGCCGTCTCGCCGACCGTCTTCAGCCTGGTGCTGTCCGCGTCCGCCAGCGCCACCTGCCCCCGCTGGGTGGCGGGCGTGAATTCGAGCCCCGACCCGCGCAGCAGGGTCACCGCGTCGGTCCGCGCCCCGGGCGCCCGCAGCGTCTTGTGCGGCGAGATCGACGCGTTGATGATCCGGCCGGTACGCGGCTCGACGACCAGCTCGATCCCGCTGTTCGCGTACCACTCCTCGGCCTGCACCTGGCCCTGCGCCGGCCGCCCGACCAGCCGCCCCGGCACCTGCCGGCTGCCCGTCCTGGTGGGCTCGACGGTGCCCGTGAAGCGGTAGCCCTCGTAGCCCTGTACGCGCTTGGTGCCGGCGAAGCGGAGCGGGACCGCGGCGCCGAGGGTGTTGTCCCACCAGCGGTAGGTCCGGCGCTGCACGTCGAAGGGGAACTTCAGGTACGCGTCGCCTTCGAAGCGGGTCGGCGCCTCCTTGCAGCAGTGCACCGGCGCGTTGGTGCGCCGGTCGGTGACCCACCGCTCCAGCGTCCACTGGAACGCCCTGCGCGGATCCTTCAGCTCCAGCGTCACCGGGGTGTCGACGGTCGTGGACACGTCCCACACGGCGTTGCCGCTGCGCTCGCTCTCCGCCACGTTCCCCAGCACGTGCCGGGTGATGGTGATCTTCTGCCGGTTCCTCGTACGCAGCGTCCCGGTGTCGAAGTAGCTGCCGGTGCCGGTGAAGACGGTGGTCACATCGACGTCCACCGGGGTGCGCTGGGCGCGCGGCGCGACGTACCAGGCGAGCATCGGGGCGAGCACCAGGAGGAAGACGCCGAGTCCCAGCAGGACCAGGGAAAAGGGTGAGGCGGTCTTACGCATACGAGCACTCCTGAGGGCGGCGGGGGCAGTGCACGTGCGGCGTGGCGGTGGTCCGGGTGAACGGGCGGGAACCGTAGGCGAATGCTTGACATGCCGTCAATGCCCCCACACACTCGGCAAGCACCGCGGCCGACGCGGTCCGGCACCCGGCCGGCGCGGTACGGCACCGCGGCCGCCGCCGGGCGGTCCCGCGTGCGCCCGAGGCCGTCCGCGGACCGGGCCCGGCCGGGCCGGTGCGCTGCGCAACCCTCGACGTACCTGCCACCGAAGGGGCCCGCCGCGCCATGCACAGACTGCTCGCCGCCGTACTGACCTCGCTGGCCGGTGCCGCCCTCGCCGTCGGTGCCGCCCTCGGCATCGTCGCCGCCCTCGATGCCACCCCCGAACAGCCGAACGTGCCCCTGGTGACCTTCGACCGGACGCCTTAGGGGGCGCAGGCGTGGTGGAGACCGCCCGCTCGGCCTGGCGTGACGTACCCCCGGCGCAGGTACGGGAGTTCGCCGCCCGCGCCCTCGACGAGGTGCCGGCACTGGCCCGGCGCATCCTGGCGGAGATCCGCCGCGAGTACCCGCAACTGCCGCTCGCCCTCGACGAGTACGGTGAACCGCGCGCCCTGACCGGCATCCGGCAGTCCCTGGAACACTTCGTCGAGCACCTGTCCGCCGGCCTGGACCGCCCGCACGCCCACCCGCGCATCTTCCAGGAGTTCGGCCGCGGCGCGGGCATCCAGGGCCGCAGCCTGGACGCCCTCCAGGCGATCTACCGGCTGGGCGTACGGCTGGCCTGGCGGCGGCTGGCCGAGATCGGCCAGCAGGTGGCGATCCCGGCCCCGGCCATGTACGAACTGGCCGAATCCGGCTTCGAGTACCTGGACGGGCTGGTCGCCGAGTCCGTACGCGGCTTCGCCGAGGCCGCGGCGCGCCAGGCGGGCGAGCGGCTGCGGCACCAGCGGCGCCTCATGGAGCAGCTGTTCGCGGCCGGGGCACGGGCCCACACCGCGCCCGCGCTCACCGACCGCGCCGCACGGATCGGCTGGACGCTGCCCGAGCGCGTCGCCGTTGCCGTCCTGCTGCGCCCGGCCCGCGAGTCCGTCGCCCCGGCCGTCGGTACGGACGTCCTCCTGGACATGGAGTGCGAGCGGCCCCGCATGGTGGTGCCCGAACCGGACGCCGCCGGGCGCCGGGAACTGCTCCAGCGCGCCACGGCGGGCTGGTCGGGTGCGCTCGGCCCGGCCGTGCCCCTGGCGCACGCGGCGAAGTCGCTGCGCTGGGCGGGCGCCGCGGTCGACCTGATGGAGCGCGGCCTGCTGCCCTCCGGGCAGCTGCTGCACTGCACCGACCACACCGAGGCGCTGGTCCTGCTGCCGCCCGAGGAGCTGATCGAGGACCTGACCCGGCGGCGCCTGGAACCCCTGGCGCACTGCGGCCCCACCCACGGGCGCCGGCTGGCCGAAACCCTCCTCGCCTGGCTGGAGACGCGCGGCGGCGCTCCCGAGGTGGCCGCCCGGCTCGGCGTCCACCCGCAGACCGTCCGCTACCGGCTGCGCCAGATACGGGAACTGTGGGGCGACGAGGTGGACGATCCGGACCGCCGCTTCGAACTGGAACTGGTGCTGCGGGCCCGGCGGCTGCGGGGGGAACTCAGTGTGCGGGGCGGTTCTGCCGGCTCTCGATGAAGACCTCGTAGCCGTCGAGCAGCCGGGTCATACCGAACTCGAACATCGCGTCGAGCTGCAGCGTCCCCGCATCGTCCGCGTCGTTGATCCCCGCGTACATCGGGAACGAACCGGACTTGAGGATGCGTTCGTACTCCGGCTCCAGCGACGCCATCCACTGCTCCTGGTCCATGCCGGTGTGCTGCTCGGCCTCCAGGTCCTCCTCCAGGGAGGCCGCCGTGCCGCGGACGTGGTTGAGCAGCGTCAGGGCCAGCCGCAGCTTGGTCAGCGGGTCGCACCACGTCACCGCGCCCACGGTCCACTCGATGACGGCCATCGCGTGCGGCATCGGCTGCGGTCGGGTCAACGACAGGTACTGGGCCACCCACGGGTGCCGCTGGTACAGCTTCCACTGGAGGCGGGCTCCGGCCTCCATCCGTGCGCGCCAGTGCCGGGGCGCCGGGTCGGGCAGTTCGATCTCGGCGAAGGTGGAGTCCGCCATCAATAGGACCAGTTCCTCCTTGTTCGTCACATGACGGTAGAGCGCCATCGAGGACGCGCCGAACTCGGCGGCCACCCGGCGCATCGACAGCGCGCGCAGCCCTTCGGCGTCGGCGATCCGGACACCGGCCCGTACGATGCGGTCGCGGCTGAGGGCGGGCGGCTGGGCGGGGCCGGGGGCCTGGAGGGTGTCGGGGGTCTGGCCGTGGCCGGGCGGGAAGGGCTGACGGCCGCCACGGGAACCAGCGTTGCCGCGCGGCCGGGCCGCGGGCTCCCCGCCCGTGCGGGCCCCGGTGTCCGCGACCACCGTGCCCACCCCCGGCACGGCCCGGACCAGCCCCTCCTGGCGCAGCGTCGTGAGGACCTTGGTCGCGGTCGCCATCGCCACCCCCCATTCCTGGGTGATCCGCCGCGTCGAGGGCACGCGGTCGCCCGCGGCCAGCTCTCCCGCGTCGATACGCCGCCGGATCTCCGCGACGATCCGGCGGTACGGCGGGACGGGTGAACGCTCCATGGCGGCGGCCTCCGGACTCTGCGTACTAGTGCACCAGGGCCTGTGAGGGTAGCAAAGGCGGCGACGGCACCGGTGGGAGCGCCCTAGGTGCACTAGTGTGATGTACCTCCAACATCCTTGCAGGGTCTGAGGTTTGCACTGTACGCGCGCCCTGTCTACCTTCCTGGCTATGACGTTTACTCCGTACGCACCACCTCCGCGCGCCGGACGCCGCGAGTGGACCGCGCTGGTCGTGCTCCTACTGCCCTGCCTGCTGGTCTCGATGGACGTCTCGGTGCTCTACTTCGCCGTACCGTTCCTCTCCGCGGAACTCGCCCCGAGCGGCGTCGAACAGTTGTGGATCCTCGATGTCTACGGCTTCGTGCTGGCCGGGCTCCTGATCACCATGGGCGCGCTCGGCGACCGGATCGGCCGCCGCAGGCTGCTGCTCGGCGGCGCCGTCCTGTTCGGCATCGCCTCGGCCCTGGCCGCGTACGCGCAGAGCCCCGGGATGCTCATCGCCGCCCGCGCGGTGCTCGGCATCGGCGGTGCCACCCTCATGCCGTCCACCCTGGCGCTGATCCGCAACCTCTTCCACGACGCCGGGCAGCGCGGCAGGGCCGTCGCGATCTGGTCCGGCGGCATGATGGGCGGGATCGCGGTCGGGCCGGTGCTCAGCGGTGTCCTGCTGGAGCACTTCTGGTGGGGCTCGGTGTTCCTGATCAACGCGCCGGCGATGGTGCTGCTGCTCGTGGCCGGGCCGCTGCTGCTCCCGGAGTTCAGGAATCCGGCGGCCGGCCGCTTCGACCTGCCGGGCTCGCTGCTCTCGCTGGCCGCGATGTTGCCGGTCGTCTACGGGATCAAGGAGATGGCCCGCAACGGCATCGAGGTGCCGTCCGCACTGGCCGTCGTGGCCGGGCTGCTGGCCGCCGCCGCGTTCGTACGCCGCCAGCGCACCGCCCGGCACCCCATGCTGGACCTCGAACTCTTCCGCCACCGGGGCTACTCGGGCTCCGTCCTGATGAATCTGCTCGCGATGTTCGCGCTGGTCGGCAGCGCGGTCTTCTTCACCCAGTACCTCCAGTCCGTACGCGGCATGAGCCCGCTGGAGGCGGCCCTGTGGAACGTGGTGCCGACCCTCGCGGTCGGCGGCATGGCCCCGGTCGCCACCGACCTCGCACAGCGCATGGACCGGGCCTTCGTCATCGCCGGCGGCTTCCTGGCCGCCGCCGGCGGGTTCCTGTGGGTGTCCCGTACGGCGGCGGACACCCCCCTGTGGGTCGTGCTCCTCGGTGCCAGTGTCTACGCGGCGGGGCTGGTCATGGTGATGTCGCTCGGCACCGAACTGGCGCTCGGCGTCGCTCCGCCGCAGCGTGCGGGCTCGGCCTCCGCGCTCCTGGAGTCCGGCTCCGAACTGGGCGGCGCCCTGGGCCTGGCACTCCTGGGCACCCTCGGCAGCACCGTCTACCGGGGCGACATCGACGGCGCCGTACCCGGCGGGCTGCCCGCCGGCGCGGCGGACACCGTACGGGAGACCCTGGCCGGAGCTGCGGCAGTCGCGGGAGAACTGCCGGGCCGGGCGGGGGAGGCGCTGCTGGCGGCGGCCCGTACGGCGTTCCTCGGCGGTCTGCACGCGGCGATGCTCGGCTCGGCGGCCGTGATGGTCCTGGGCGCGCTGCTGGCGGCGGCACTGCTCAGGGGCGTACGGAAACAGCCCGCCGACGCCGGGGGAGAGGGCGGTCGGCAGTCCGTCACCGGGGGCCTCGCCGATGCGCCTGCCCCCGGGAACGGCCCCGCAGGGGCCGCAGGGGGCCCAGAGGCGCCCGTCACCCGAAGCTGACCCGCTCCAGCCAGAAGTCCAGCAGGTCCGCGTCCCCGGCGATCTCGATGCCGGGGTGGCGGGCGGGCAGCCGCCGGTAGACGACCAGCAGCAGGTCGGTCAGCGAGCCGGATATGGTGACGGCGGCCTGCTCGCCGCGCGGCACGCGGCGCCAGGTGATCGACTCGCCGGTGAGGTCGACCAGCCGGTCGGAGTCCGGTCCCGGCGCCGTACCGGTGGCCCGGAAGCGCAGGGTGCGCCCGGGACCGAGCAGTTCCCGCAGCTCCGGCCGGTGGTCGAGCAGCTGCGGCTGCGAGCCCAGCTCCAGCCACTCCTCGAAGCAGTCGGCGGCGGTCTCCTGGCCGAGGGTGAACGGCGCGCCCTCGGCCAGGAAGGCGTCGGCGCGGTGGATCACCGTCTCGTCGGCCATCCGGCGGGCGAAGAACGCGGCCGCCGGACCCAGCTGGGCGAGGGGCACCCAGGCTTCCGCTCCGGGTCCTGCCGTCCGCAGGGTCTCCGCCAGCAGCGCGGCACCCTCGCCCAGCCAGCCGTCGAGCACGGCCGGGTCCTCGTCGGCGTACGGCGACAGGTCGCGGAAGTGCCCGTCGGGCGGGGGCACTTCCGCACCCGTACGCACGACCTCCTCGGCCCAGCGGTGCGCGCCGCCCAGGTGGCGCAGCAACTGGCCGACGTTCCAGCCCGGACAGGTGGGCACCGGCGTGCGCAGGTGGTCCGCGGCCCGCACGAGGGATCTCAACAGGTCGGTCTGCTCGACGATTTCGGAGCAGTGGCGGTCGTACGTCGAAGCGCTCATGACGTCACGGTAGGTCCCGCCACTGACAACCGGCCCTGCGTCAGCTGAAGTCCAGGTCGCCGGTCCGCGTCCGCTTCAGCTCGAAGAACTTGTCGTAACCGGCGAGCAGCCGGGCGCCGTCGAAGACCCGCACCGCGTCCTCGCCGCGCGGGATCGCCGTCAGCACCGGGCCGAAGAAGGCGACGCCGTCGATGTGGAGGGTGGGCGTGCCGACCTCCTCGCCGACCGGGTCCATGCCCTCGTGGTGGCTCTTGCGCAGTGCGTCGTCGTACTCGGTGCTGTCGGCGGCGCCGGCCAGTTCCGCGGGGAGCCCGGCCTCGGCGAGCGCCTCCTCGATGACGGTGGCGTAATCGTCCCGGCCGCCGTTGTGCAGCCGCGTGCCCAGCGCGGTGTACAGGTCGCGCAGGACGCCCTCACCGTGCTTCTGGGCGGCGGCGATGCACACCCGCACCGGGCCCCAGCCCTTGGCCAGCAGCTCCTGGTACTGCTCCGGCAGCCCGTCGCGGCCCTCGTTGAGGACGGACAGGCTCATCACGCGGAAGCGCAGGTCGATGTCGCGGTGGGCCTCCACCTCCAGGATCCAGCGCGAGGTGATCCAGGCGAACGGGCAGAGGGGATCGAAGTAGAAGTCGACCGTATGACGGGTGGTGTTCGGGGAAGACGCGTTCTGAACAGTCATGACGCCACGATAGTTCGATGCGGAACTTTCGGCCGGGAGTTCAGTCCGCGGCTTCCGGAGGGGGTGCGTCCGGTGGGGCGCGCCGGTCCTACTCCGGCGCCATGCCCAGCATCCGCTGGAGCAGCTCCTTGAGCAGCGTGCGCTCCGCGACGGACAGCCCGCCGAGCGGCTCGCGCGCGAAGTCCAGAGAGTCCCGCAGCTGTGCGGCCGTCGACCGCCCCGCCTCCGTGGGGGCGGCCAGCTTGACCCGGCGGTCGGCCGGGTCCGGGCGGCGCTCGACCAGGCCGCGGGACTCCAGCCGGTCCACGATCCCGGTCACGTTGGACGGCTCGCACTTGAGGCTGCGGGCTATCCGGCGCATCGGCATCGGCTCACGGGCGAGCAGGCCGAGGACGCGTGCCTGGGCGCCGGTGAGGGAGTGCTCGGCCGCCGCGTGCTCGTACTCCTCGTGATAACGGGCCACGACGGTGCCGATCAGCTCGACGACCTCGACGGTCAGGTGGTCGGTGCGAGGTGTCATGACACCAGGGTACCGAATTGCTTGACAACATGAAATATCTAGGAGCATTGTTGTTTCAGCACCTGAAGTATTCCGAGGAGGAGCAGCCCATGTCCGCACAGCCCACGTCCGGCCGCGAATGGCACCTGGTCGCCCGCCCGCACGGCTGGCCGAAGCCGGAGGACTTCGCGCTGCGCGAGGCCGAGGTGGGGGAGCCCGGCGAGGGGCAGCTCCTCGTGCGCAACCTCTACTTCTCCGTCGACCCGTACATGCGCGGCCGGATGAACGACGTGAAGTCCTACACCCCGCCCTTCAAGCTGGACGAGCCGATGGAGGGCGGCGCGGTCGGCGAGGTCATCGCCTCCAACGCGGACGGCTTCGCGGTGGGCGACCACGTCCTGCACTTCAAGGGCTGGCGCGAGTACGCCGTGGTGGACGCCACCAAGATCGCCAAGGTGGACGGCTCGCTGGCACCGCTCTCCGCCTACCTGGGCGTGCTCGGCATGCCGGGCCTGACGGCCTACGCGGGCCTGCTGGAGGTCGCCTCCTTCAAGGAGGGCGACGCCGTCTTCGTGTCCGGCGCGGCCGGCGCGGTCGGCAGCGAGGTCGGCCAGATCGCCAAGCTCAAGGGCGCCTCGCGGGTCATCGGCAGCGCGGGCTCCGACGAGAAGGTCAAGCTCCTGACGGAGGAGTACGGCTTCGACGCCGCCTTCAACTACAAGTCCGACCGCTCCGTCAAGGAGCAGCTCCGTGACGCCGCCCCCGACGGCATCGACGTGTACTTCGACAACGTCGGCGGCGACCACCTCGAAGCCGCCCTCGACTCGCTGAACGTGCACGGCCGGGTCGCCGTCTGCGGCATGATCTCGCAGTACAACGCCACCGAGCCGACCCCCGCGCCGCGCAACCTCGCGCAGGTCATCGGCAAGCGGCTGCGCATCCAGGGCCTGCTCGTCGCCGACCACAGCCACCTCCAGGAACAGTTCGTCTCCGAGGTGTCGGCCTGGGTGCGTTCGGGTGAGCTGAAGTTCAGCGAGACCAAGATCTCCGGCATCGAGAACGGGTTCGAGGCGTTTCTCGGCCTGCTGCGCGGCGACAACACCGGCAAGATGATCGTCGATCTCACGGACTGACCACCGGCGGAGCCGGTCCCGCCGGGCCACTAGGCTCGGCCCGAGCCGTCGCGATCGTGGGCGCGAGTCGCGGCGAACCACAGGAGGATAGCTATGTCCATCCAGCCCGTTGACGTCGTCTACACCGCCGTCGCCACCGCTGAGAACGGCCGGGACGGCCGCGTCGCCAGCGACGACGGCAAGCTGGACGTCGTCGTCAACCCGCCGAAGGAGCAGGGCGGCAGCGGCGCCGGCACCAACCCCGAGCAGCTCTTCGCGGCCGGCTACAGCGCCTGCTTCCAGGGCGCCCTCAGCGTCGTCGCCCGCCAGGAGAAGGCGGACGTCTCCGGCTCCCGGGTGACCGCCAAGGTCGGCATCGGCAAGACCCCGTCCGGCGGCTTCGGCCTCACCGTCGAGATCTCCGCCACCATCCCGAACGTGGACGAGGTCACCGCCAAGGACCTGGTCGAGAAGGCCCACCAGGTGTGCCCGTACTCGAACGCCACCCGCGGCAACATCGACGTCAAGCTCAGCGTGAACTGACGCCCGCGCGATGCTCCGCGCCGAGGGCCGCACTCCTGAAGGGGGTGTGGCCCTCGGGTGTTGGTGGGGGTGGGGGCGCTGGAGTTCACCGGGAGGGCACTGGGGTTCGTTGTCAGGTTCGCGCCACATGGCGCGGAGGGGCCGGGCGAAGCGCCCCCGCCGCCCCCCGCTTGCCGTCTGCCGCTTCCCGCGCCTCCCGTGCCCCGGCTGCCGCTTTCCGCTCGGTGGTCGCCGTCTCCCGCGGCCCGTGTTGCTTTCCGCTCGGTGGTCGCCGTCTCCCGCGGCCCGGCTGTCGCTTTCCGCTCGGTGGTCGCGGCCTCCGGTGCCTCGGCTGTCGCTTTCCGCTCGGTGGTCGCCGCCTCCCGCAGCCCGTGTGTTGCCCTCCGCTCGGCCGTCGCCACCTCCCGCAGCCCGAGTGTCGCTCTCCATCGGCGGTCGCCACCTCCTGCAACTTCGCCTGCAACTTCGCCCGCAGCTTCGCCTGTGACGCAGGCCACTCGTACGGCATCTTGACGGCATGGGCGTGTAATCGATTGCGTAAGCCCACACGAAATCGATTACACGCCGATGTGCGATCGAGACGCCATGCGCCGCGGTGTCCTCGACCTGCCTGCGCGGACCCGCACGGAAGGGCTGGGGCAGCATGGCGAAGATCAAGGATGTGGCCGCGCGGGCCGGGGTGTCCGTGGCGACCGTCTCGCGGGTGCTCAACGGGCGCAGCCCGGTCGCCGAGACGCGGGAGCGGGTGCTCGCCGCCGTCGAGGAGCTGGGGTACCGGCCCAACAACGTCGCCCGCGCCCTGCGTACCGCCCGTACCGGCACGCTCGGCCTGGTCATCAGCGACCTGACCAACCCGTTCTTCACCGAGCTGGCCGACGCCGTCGAGGACGCGGCGCGCGGCCTCGGCTACAGCCTGATCATCGGCAACGCCGCCGAACGCACCGGCCAGCAGGACGATTACATCCGTACGCTGCTGGACCGCCGTATCGACGGCCTGCTGGTCAGCTCGGCCGGTACCGGTTCCGCGATGCTGCGCGAGGTGGTCGACTCCGGCACGCCGCTGGTGCTGCTGGACCGGATCGTGCCCGGCATCGACGCGCCGTGCGTACGGGCCGACGGCGCCGCGGCGCTCACCGAGCTGGCCGCGCACCTCGCCGCCCTCGGCCGGCGGCGCCCCGCCGTCATCGTCGCCCCGGCCGGCACACCGACCGGCGACGAGCGGCTGGAACTCTTCCGTACGGCCCTGGCCGCGCACGGCATAGCGCTGCCGGACGAGTGCGTCGGCTCCACGCCCGACCTCCAGCACACCGGTGGCCGCCAGGTGATGCGCCGTTTCCTGGACCTGCCCGAGCCGCCCGACGCCGTACTGGCCACCGACAACCTGATGGCGCTCGGCGCGATGGACGAGATCCGCGCGCGCGGGCTGCGGGTGCCGGACGACGTGGCACTGGTCGTGTACGACGACGTGCCGTGGTTCGCACACACCGACCCGCCGCTCACCGCCATCGCGCAGCCCACCCGCGAGCTGGGCCGGGCCGCCCTGCACACCCTGCTGGAACGGATCGAGGGGCGCGCGCCCGGCTCCGTACTGCTGCCGGCCCGCCTCGTCACCCGCCGCTCCTGCGGCGAACCGGGCATCGCCCGAGAGGACACCCAAGAGGAGGAGGGCAGCGCATGACCGACGTCAACGACGACGTTCGGGACGACGCACCGGCCGGCCGCGAACTGCTGCGCATGGAGGGGGTGACGAAGTCGTTCCCCGGTGTGCGCGCGCTGGACGGCGTGGACCTGAGCCTGCGCGCGGGCGAGGTGCACGTCCTGCTCGGCGAGAACGGCGCGGGCAAGAGCACCCTGATCAAAATGCTCTCCGGCGCCCACCGGCCGGACGCCGGCCGCATCCTCGCGGCTCCTGCCCCGAGCAGCATCGGCCCGAGCGGCACCGGCCCGAGCGGCACCGGCCAGAGGGATACCGGCCGAAGCCGCACCGGCTCCAGCGCCACCGCCCCGAGCAGCACCGGCTCAGTCAAGGGCGGACCGGCCGTCAGCAGCCCGGCCGGCACCGGACCGGCCGTGACCAGCCCGACCGCCGACGGCCCTGACGGCAGCCCCGACGGCAGCCCCGACGGCAGCCCCGACACCGACCCCCCGCCCGCCGCCCTCCACGAAGTGCACATCCGCTCCGCGCAGGACGCCGAACGGCTCGGTATCGCCACCATCCACCAGGAGTTCAACCTCGTCCCCGGCCTGACCGTCGCCGAGAACATCTTCCTCGGCCGGCCGCCGCGCACCGCGCTCCGCCTGATCGACAAGAAGACCATGCGGGCCCGCGCCGCCGAACTGCTGCGCCGGGTACGCCTGGACGTCTCCCCGGACACCCCGGTCGCCGAACTGGGCATCGCCCGCCTCCAGATGGTGGAGATAGCCAAGGCGCTGAGCCTGCGCGCCCGCGTCCTGATCATGGATGAGCCGACCGCCGTGCTGACCTCCGAGGAGGTCGAGACCCTCTTCGCCATCGTGCGCGCACTGCGCGCCGAAGGGGTGGGGATCATTTTCATCACCCACCACCTGGAGGAGATCGGCGCCCTCGGCGACCGCGTCACCGTGCTGCGCGACGGCCGCTCGGTCGCCGAGGTGCCCGCCGGTACGGACGAGGACGAGCTGATCCGCCTGATGGTGGGCCGGGACATCGCCGAGCAGTACCCGCGGCAGCGCCCGGAGGAGCCCGGCGCGCCCCTGCTGCGCGTCCGCGGCCTGACCCGGCACGGTCCTGGCGGCAGCCCCGTCTTCGAGGACATCGGCTTCGAGGTGCGGGCCGGCGAGGTCGTCGGCCTCGCGGGCCTGGTCGGCGCGGGCCGTACCGAGGTCGCCCGGGCGGTCTTCGGCGTGGACCGGTACGACGCCGGGACCGTCGAGGTCGACGGGCGGGTCCTGGCCCCCGGCGACGTACGGGCCGCGATGCGCGCCGGGCTCGGCCTGGTCCCCGAGGACCGTAAGGGCCAGGGGCTGGTGCTGGACGCCTCGCTCCAGGACAACCTGACGCTGGCCCGGCTGGACCGGGACACCCGCGGCGGCCTGGTCGACCGGCGCGGCCAGCGGCGGGCGGCGGCCGGCGTGGCCGCGCAGCTGAAGGTGCGGATGAGCGGCCTGGGACAGCCCGCGCGCACCCTCTCCGGCGGCAACCAGCAGAAGGTCGTCATCGGCAAGTGGCTGCTGGCCGACACCCGGCTGCTGATCCTGGACGAGCCGACGCGCGGCATCGACGTGGGCGCCAAGGTCGAGATCTACCAGCTGGTCAACGAGCTGACGGCAGCCGGCCGCGCGGTGCTGATGATCTCCAGCGACCTGCCCGAGGTGCTCGGCATGAGCGACCGGGTGCTGGTCATGGCGCAGGGCCGGCTCGCCGGTGAACTCTCCGGCGACGCGGCGACGCAGGACGCGGTGATGGAACTGGCGGTACGGCCCCCCGAGGGCGCGTCCGGACCGCACCGGGCGGCACCGGACGGAAAGTCACCGCACCACTCGACGAACGAGAACGTGAGGGAGGGCTCCGATGTCCGCTGAGGTGAAGACGGGCGCGGCCGCCGAGGCGGTCGGCACCGCTCCGTCCGGTGCCGGCCCCGGCCCCTGGTTCACCCGGGCCGTCCTGAAGAACGGTCCGCTGGGCGGCCTGATCGCCCTCGTCGTGGTCATGGCGCTGCTGTCCGGCGACTTCCTGAACGGGCAGAACCTCCTCAACGTCGGCGTGCAGGCGTCCGTCACCGCCGTCCTCGCCTTCGGCGTCACCTTCGTGATCGTCTCGGCCGGCATCGACCTGTCGGTCGGCTCGGTGGCCGCCCTCAGCGCCACCGTGGTCGCCTGGGCCGCGACCGACGCGGGCCTGCCGGTGGGGGCCGCCGTCCTGCTGGGCCTGGCGGTCGGCGCGGTGGCGGGCCTGATCTCGGGCGCGCTCGTCGCGTACGGGAAGCTGCCCGCGTTCATCGCCACGCTCGCGATGCTCTCCGTCGGCCGTGGCCTCGCCCTGGTGATCACCGGCGGTACGCCGATCCCCTTCCCGGCCCCGGTCAGCAGGCTGGGGGACACCCTGGGCGGCTGGCTGCCGGTCCCGGTCCTGGTCATGGTCGCACTGGGGCTGGTGGCGGCGCTGGTCCTCAACCGTACGTACGCGGGCCGCGCGATGTTCGCGATCGGCGGCAACGAGGAGGCCGCGCGGCTCTCCGGCATCGACGTCAAGCGCCGCAAGCTGGTGATCTACGCGCTGTCCGGGGTGTTCGCGGCGGTCGCGGGCATCGTCCTCGCGGCCCGGCTGACCTCCGCCCAGCCGCAGGCCGCCGTCGGCTACGAACTGGACGCCATCGCCGCCGTCGTCATCGGCGGCGCCAGCCTCTCCGGCGGCTCCGGCAAGGCGTCCGGCACGCTCATCGGCGCACTGATCCTCGCCGTCCTGCGCAACGGCCTGAACCTGCTGAGCGTCTCCGCGTTCTGGCAGCAGGTGGCCACCGGCCTGGTCATCGCACTGGCGGTCCTCCTGGACACGCTGCGGCGCCGGAGCACACGATGAGGCGGCGTACGGGTCCGCTGCGCGAGCTGACGGGTCCGCTGCGCGGGCGTACGGAACTGACCGGCGGGCGTGCGGAACTGACCGGCGGGCGTACGGATATGTCGCACGGGCGCACGTATCCGACCGGCAGGCGTACGGGTACGTTCCGCAGGCGTACGGGTGTGCTCGGCGCGGCCGTCCTGGCCGGGGCCCTGGTCCTGTCCGGCTGCGACCGCGGCGGTGACACGGACCTGGGCCTGGCCCTGTCCACCCTGAACAATCCGTTCTTCGTCGCCGTCCGGGAGGGCGCGCAGGCCGAGGCGGACCGGCGCGGCCTGAAGATCAACATCACCGACGCGCAGAACGACCCCATGCAGCAGATCAACCAGATGGAGACGTTCACCAGTCAGGACGTCAAGGCGGCGATCATCAACCCGGTGGACTCCGACGCCGCCGTGCCGGCCGTCGGCGTCGCCAACCGGGCGGACGTGCCGGTGATCTCCCTCGACCGCGGCGTCAACGGCGGCCGGGTCGGCTCCGCCCTCGCCTCGGACAACGTCGCGGGCGGCCGGCTCGCCGCGAAGACGCTCGCCGAGTCCCTCGGCGGCAAGGGCAAGGTGGCCTTCCTGGAGGGCCAGGCCGGCACGTCGGCCGCCCGCGAGCGCGGGCAGGGCTTCGAGGAGGGCATCAAGGCGTACCCGGGCATCGAGGTGGTGGCGCGGCAGCCCGCCGACTTCGACCGGGCCAAGGGCATGGACGTGATGTCCAATATGCTCCAAGTACACCGGGACATCGGCGGCGTCTTCGCGGCCAACGACGAGATGGCGCTCGGCGCCGCCAAGTCGCTGGGCGCCCGGGCGGGCAAGGACGTGAAGATCGTGGCGTTCGACGGCACACCGGAGGGTGTCGCGGCCGTACGCGGCGGAACGCTGACCGCCACGGTCGCCCAGCAGCCCAGACTGCTGGGCAGGCGGGCCGTGGAACAGGCGCTCAAGGCGGCGCGCGGCGAGCGGCTGCCGAAACAGGTGAAGGTGCCGGTGGTCCTGGTGACCGGCAAGAACGCGGCGGAATTCGATGGGTGAGAAGCAGATGTACGACGTACTGGTAGTGGGCTCGGCCAACGCGGACCTGACGGTCCGGGTGGCGCGGCGGCCCGGCGCGGGCGAGACCGTGCACGGCTCCGACCTGGTCGAGTCGGCGGGCGGCAAGGGCGCCAACCAGGCCGCTGCCGCCGCCCGGCTCGGCGGCCGGGTCGGTCTGCTGGCCCGGGTCGGTGACGACGCGTACGGCGAGCTGCTGCTGGACGCGCAGCGCGCCGCGGGCACGGACGTCGCGCACGTGATCGTCGAGTCCGGTGCCCGCACCGGCACCGCGATGATCATCGTGGGTCCGGACGGCGACAACAGCATCGTCGTCTCCCCGGGCGCCAACGCGGCGCTGACCCCCGACGACGTGGCGGCCGCCCGCGACATCATCGCCGCGTCCGCCGCGGTGTCCCTCCAGTTCGAGGTGCCGATGGAGACCGTACGGGCCACCGCCGCCACCGCCGCGGAGACCGGCACCCGGGTCGTCCTCAACCCGTCCCCGACCCCCGACAGCCTCGACCGCGAACTCCTCGGCGCCGCCGACCCGCTCGTCGTCAACGAGCACGAGGCGCAGCAGCTCGCGGCGCGCGGCGAAGGCCCGGAGGACTGGGCCCGGGCGCTCCGCGAACAGGGCGCCCGCTCGGTCGTCGTCACCCTCGGCGGTGACGGCGCGCTGGTCGTCGACGGCGACGGCGAGAGCGACCGTGTCCCCGGCGTGAAGGTCGAGCCGGTCGACACCACGGGCGCGGGCGACGCCTTCACCGGCGCCCTCGCGACCCGGCTGGCCCGCGGCGACTCCCTCACGGACGCGGCCCGCTTCGCCGTACGGGTGGGCGCCGCCGCCGTCACCAAGCCGGGCGCCCAGCCCTCCTACCCGACACTGGACGAACTGCCCTCCTGAGCGCGGAACGCGGAGTCCACGGCGGGCACGGCGCACCCGGGCCGGCCGTGCCCGCCGTGGCCCGTGCCCGCCGTGGCCCGTACCCGGCGGTACCGGCCGCGGAGCGACTACCGGCGCACCTCCCGCCCGCCGGATATCGCGTCCCCTTGCGCATCCGCCGCTGTGCGTCCAACGGTCCGGCCGACCTCGGCCACCGCCAGGCCGGTCCCGCCGGCCAGCCGCGCGAGGCTCGTCCCGTCCGCCGCCCAGATGCCGCTGTGCCCGCAGGCGACGCCCGCGCTCCCGGTGCCGATGGCGTTGGCGAGCAGCACGTCGAGCCCGTGGTCCCGCGCCTTGGCGGCGTACTGCTCCGTGCGCTCCACCCTGTCGTGGAAGGAGCTGGCCAGATACACCTGGCAGCCGTCGGCCGCGGCCAGCTCGGCTATCTCGCTGAAGGTGTTGTCGTAGCAGGTCGCGAGGGCGAACCGCAGGCCGCCGAGGGTGAAGCGGCCACCTGCGCGAGGCCCCGGCGTGAACAGGTCGTTCTCCGGGCCGTGCAGGTGGTGCTTGTCGTAGCGGGTCAGCAGGGCGCCGTCCGGCCCGTACACGAAGGACGCGATCGTCATGCCGTCCGCCGTGCCCGACGGGCCGCTGCCCGGGCAGTTGACCACCGCGGCGACGCCCGCCGCCCGGCAGGCGTCCCGGACGGGGGCGAGCCGCGGGTCGTCCGGCGCGAGGACGTACCGCCCGGGGTCGGCGGCTATCGCGTCCAGCTCATAGTTGGTCAGGGCCAGCTCGGCGAGGACGACCAGCTCGGCACCGCGGCCGGCGGCCTCGGCGATCAGCTCGGCCGTGCGGGCCGCGTTGGCCTCGATGTCCAACGGTGTGGACGCGAATTGCGCTGCTGCGGCGATCATTTCTCCATCATGCCCGGTGCCACTGACAACGCGGCGGTCAGGATGTTCCGCACCTGCCCGGTGATGGCGGTCCGGTTGTGTACGAAGTCGGGATCGGTGACCTCGCCGGTCTTCGGGTCGGTGTTCCCGGCGCCGAACTGGAGCACCGGCGTGTGCAGATGGCCGCCCGGCACCTTCAACTTCACCGCGTCCCGCAGCAGCGTCGCCCGGTAGCCGATCTCGTTGGACAGGTAGTCACCGCCGCCGCCCGCACGGGCCGTCGAGCCCGGCGTCGGCCCGTCCGGCCGCTCGACGGGCTCCCCGCCGCCGGCCGGGATCTCGGTCACCGCCGTGTTGTCCCGCACCGGGAACGGCCCGGTGACGGCGGAGGTGAGCTGCGCGTACGGCAGGGTCGTGGTGGTCCACTGCGGCTGCGGCCGTACGGTCGGCACGCCCTTCGGGACGGGCACCGTCTCGGTCCGCGACTCCCGCGCGTTGTCGGGATATCCGCCTCGCCAGGCACCGTTCGTGCGCTCCAGGTCGAACCGGCCCGGCCGTCCCTGGCTGATGGTGGTGAACAGGTCCACCTGCCGCGGCCCGCGCCGGAAGTGCGGCAGCAGCGTCCGTTCCACCGTGCCCGCCGCGAAGTCGGCCCACCGTACGGGGAAGACGGCGGTCTCGATCCGGGCGAGCCGCCCCGAGGACGTACGGACCGTGGTGCCGTCCAGCGCGAGCGCCGCGGCGCCCGACGGGTTGCTGCGCCGTGCGTCCGCGTCCAGCTGGAAGGGGTCGAATCCGGTCACGACGACGCGCAGGGTGCGGGTGCCGGTGTGCCCGCCGCCGGGCAGGTCGATCGAGTCCTGCCCGCGCGAACCGCGCTCCAGCGTGCCCAGCAGGGCGTCCCGTTGGCCGGCGGTCAGCCGGAACTGCGGCTTCCACTCGCGCAGCGCCTTGGTCATGCCCAGCCGGGCCCAGTACAGCGGCCGGTCGTCGTCCCGGCTCAGGTCACCGCCCCGCGGCCCGCGCCCCTGGACGCGGTCCACCGCGCGTCGCCACAGGCCACGCCCGGCCTCCGTGACGTAACGTTTCGCCGCCCCGTACGAGTGCACGTGCCCCAAGCCGTCCGCGAACGTCCCGGCCACCGGCGCGAAACCGCTGCGCCGCAGGATCTCCTGCGGCGCGCGCTGCGTCAGCCGCTGCTCCTCGACGGTCGGCGTGGTGGTGGCCTGCTCCCGTGCAAGGGAAGTGGCGGAGGGGGCAGCCGTGGCGGACGGGGCGGTGAGGGCGAGCGGGGCCGCGGTCAGCAGCGCGGCGCCGAGCACGCCCACCGTGGTACGTATGCGTCTCATGGGGTGAGTAAACCGGCGCGGTGCCCGCGGCGGAAGGGGGAGATCCAGTTCGGCTGCACGCCCGGGCGGAGCGCCGACGCCGCGCGCATGCCGCTCAGGACCGAGCGCGGACACCGTGCACGCGCCGCCCAGGACGGAGCGCCGACCCGCGACCGCGCCGTTCACGTCCGCCCCCCGCCCTCCTCCGGCTCCCCCAGAAGCGACAGGAAGTCCCGGAACGCGGCAGGCATGTCCACCTCCGCCGGATCCAGCAGCCACTGCAACTGGAGCCCGTCCATCACGGCGGCCAGCAACGGCGCCGCCCGCTCCGGGGTCAGCCCGCCCGGCAGCCGGTCGCCGAACTCCGTCCGCAGCGCCTCGGCCAGCGTCTCCCGTACGCGGCGGAAGCGCCGCTCGAAGAAGTCCCGGGCCGGGTGGTCCTCGGTGACGCTGTCCCCGGCCAGCACCGTGTAGGTCTGCACGACGCCGGGCCGCCCGGCGTTGTACTCGACCAGCGCGGCCAGCGTGTCCGTACGCCGGACACCGGAGGCCGCCGCCGCGGCGGCCGAGTCCCAGCGGTCGCGCTCCTCCAGGACGCCGACGAGCAGCAGCTCCTTGGTGGGGAAGTGGTGCAGCAGGCCCTGCTGGGTGAGTCCGGCGCGCTCGGCCACGGCGGCCAGCGACGTGCCCCGGTAGCCACGCTCGGCGATCAGCTCCATGGCGGCCTGGAGGATCGCCGCCCGCCGCTCCGCGCGCTGCGCCTCCCGCCCCCCGCCGCCGCGGCGACGGCCGTCCGGCCGGACCTCGTGTCGTGCAGTCACCGGCCGAGCGTAACTCCGCGGTACGCCCCGCCCGTAAGATCACGTGACGATAACAGTACCTACCGGCCACCAGGTGAACGCGTCACAATCGGGCCAGGGGGCTCGGATCCGTACGTCCACGCCAGGGAGAGCCGTATGACCGACCACCGAAGTGCCCACGCCACGGCAGCCGCCCAGGCCGTCGAGGCGGCCCTCGGAAAGCTGGACCTCGACACCAAGGCCCGGCTGCTCTCCGGGCAGGACGTCTGGACGCTGCCCGCCGTCCCGGAGATCGGGCTGCGGTCGCTGGTCATGTCGGACGGGCCGGTCGGCGTGCGCGGCCGGGGGTGGGGCGCGGAGGACCCGTCCGTCGCGCTGCCCAGCCCCACCGCGCTGGCCGCCACCTGGGACCGGGAGCTGGCGCGCCGCGCGGGCCAGCTGCTCGCCCAGGAGGCGCGCCGCAAGGGCGTGCACGTCCTCCTGGCGCCCACCGTCAACCTGCACCGCTCGCCGCTCGGCGGCCGCCACTTCGAGTGCTTCTCCGAGGACCCGCACCTGACGGGCGTGATCGGTGCGGGATACGTCGCCGGGGTCCAGGACGGCGGGGTCGGTACGGCCGTCAAGCACTTCGTGGGCAACGACGCCGAGACCGAGCGCTTGACGGTGGACAACCGGATCGCCCCGCGCCCGCTGCGCGAGCTGTACCTCGCCCCTTTCGAGCACATCGTCGAAACCGCCCGCCCCTGGGGCGTCATGACGGCCTACAACCAGGTCAACGGCGTGACGATGACCGAACACCGCGAGCTGGTCACCGGCGTCCTACGGGGCGAGTGGGGCTTCGACGGGATCAACGTCTCCGACTGGACGGCGGCGCGCGACACGGTACGGGCGCTGCGCGGCGGCCTGGACATCGCGATGCCGGGGCCGCACACCGTCTTCGGCGCCCCGCTCGCGGCGGCCGTACGCGCCGGGCGGGTGACGGAGGCCGAGGTGGACGCCGCGGTACGCCGCGTGCTGCTGCTCGCCGCCCGTACCGGCTGCCTGGAGGGCGTCCCGGCCGCCGTCGCCCCCGAGGACGTGCCGCCGGACATCGACGGCCGCGCCCTGGCCCGCGAGATCGCCCGCCGCGCCTTCGTCCTCCTGCGCAACGAGCCGGTCGTACGGAACGAGCCGGCCGTCAGCAGCGAGCCGGCCGTCAGCAGCGAACCGGCCGCACGCAACGGCCGGCCCCCAGCCAGGACGCCCGCCCCCGCCCTCCCCCTGGCCCCCCACTCCCTCCGCAAGCTCGCCGTCATCGGTGCCGCGGCCAAGGACGCCCGGGTGCTCGGCGGCGGCTCCGCCACCGTCTTCCCCGAGCGGGTCGTCTCCCCGCTGGAGGGCCTGCGTGCCGCCCTGCCCGGCACCGAGGTCACCTTCGCGGTCGGCGCCGACCCGCGCACGAAGGTCCCGCACGCCCGCGCGGGCTTCGAACTGTGCGCCCGCTACTACGGCGCGGACGGCGCGCTGCTCGCCGAACAGCCGCAGTCCGACGGCAAGGTGCTGGCCATGGGCTGCTTCCCCGACGGCGTCACACAGCGCGATCTGCACAGCGTGGAGCTGGCGGGCACCTTCACCCCGCAGACCGGCGGCGCGCACACCTTCGCCGTCTCCGGCACCGGCGAGCTGCGCCTGACCGTCGGCGGCCGGGTGCTGTTCGACGCCCCCTGCGCCCCGGACACGGACGACCCGTTCGAGGCGTTCATGAACCCCGCGGAGCACCGCCTGGAGGCGGAGCTGACGGCAGGCCAGACCCTGGACGTGGCGCTGCGGTTCGTGCCGCGCGGCACCGGCCTCGGCGCGGACCTGCCCGCACTGACCTTCGCGCTCGGCCACGCGGAGCCGCAGCCCGACCCGGACGCCGGGATCGAGGAGGCGGTACGGGCCGCCGCGGAGGCGGACGCCGTGGTGGTGGTCGTGGCGACCACCGAGGAGACCGAGTCCGAGGGCTCCGACCGGACGGGCCTGGCCCTGCCGGGCCGCCAGGACGAGCTGGTCTCCAGGGTGGCCGCCGCCAACCCGCACACCGTCGTGGTCGTCAACGCGGGCTCCCCGGTGGAGCTGCCGTGGCGCGCGGAGGTGCCCGCCGTCCTGCTCGGCTGGTTCCCCGGCCAGGAGGCGGGAGCCGCGCTGGCCGACGTGCTGCTGGGGGTGCACGAACCGGGCGGCCGGCTGCCGACCACCTGGCCCGCCCGCCTGGCGGACGCCCCGGTCACCCAGGTCACCCCGGTGGACGGCGAGCTGGCCTACGAGGAAGGCGTGTTCATCGGCTACCGGGCCTGGCAGCGGAGGGCGCGCGAGGAAGCGGGCCCGGCACCGGCGTACCCCTTCGGGCACGGACTGGGCTACACCGACTGGAGTTACGAGTCCCTGGAGGCGACCCCGGCGCGTGCCACGGTCCGGGTGCGCAACACCGGCACGCGCCACGGCCGCGAGGTCGTACAGGTCTACCTGGCGCCCCTGCACCGGGTCGCGGGCGGGACGCCGGCGGACCGTCCGGACCGCTGGCTGGCCGGTTTCGCGACGGTGGAGGCCGCCCCGGGGGGGACGGCCGAGGCCGTGATCGCGCTGCCGCGCCGCGCGTTCGAGATCTGGGACGAGGCGGCCGGCGCCCGCCGCTTCGTCGACGGTACGTACGCGATCGAGGCGGCCCGCAGCGTCGCCGACCGGCGGCTGACCGCACAGGTCACCGTGGCCTGAGGCCCCCGCCCCGAGGAGCCTCCCCGAGAAGCCCCCGAAAATCCCCGCGCCTCACCGCCCCGCCAGCACCTCCACATCGCCCCCGTCACTGTGCACCTTGACCTTGTGTGCCGAGCCGCTGTCCACGGTGGCGGTGACGCGGCGGTTGCCGCCGGACGTGGTGGCGTCGACGGCGTAACGGCCCTGCGGGAGCCGGACCGAGACCGTGCCGCCGCCGCTCCGGGCGTCCACCCGGTCCGGTACGGCGGTCCAGCGGGCGTCGATGTCGCCGCCGTCGGTGTGCACGGTCGCCTGCTTGCCCGCGTACTCCCGGAGGTCGATGTTGCCGCCGCTCGTCCTGGCGTCGACGGCGCCCGAGGGCCCCTTGACGTCGATGTCGCCCCCGTCGGTCTTCAGCTTCACGGCCACCGACCGCGGGACCGTGACCCGGTAGGAGACGCCGCACTGGCTCCGGAAGCCCCCGCAGTCGTCGGCGGCGAGCTTCAGTTCGCCGGCTTCGAGGGCGTGCCGGGTGGCGGGCTTGCGCTCGCCGTAGACGAGCCGTTCCGTCACGGTGACCTTGCCGCCCGCCGCGTCGCCGGCGACGACCTCGATGTCGCCGCCCGGCGTGGTCACGTTCAGCGTGGTGGTCCGGCCGTCCACGGTGTAGCTCCGCTCGCTCTCGGTGACCTTTTCGGTCAGCTCGCAGCCGGTGACCGCGACGGTCACCGTGACGAGGGCGGCCGAGGCGAGGGCGACACGGGTGGTGCGGTGGCCCGGTCCGGTGGTGCGGCGTGCGGTCATGGCGGGTTCCCCCGGAGACGGAAGAGCGGTGTGCGAGGGTGCGCGGCGGCGTACGCGGCCCGCGCGCACCGCTCGGGTCGGCTGCCATCCTCTCGTGGCCCGCGTCCCGCCCGGATCCCCAGCAGGAACGATCTCGCCACCGTCCCCCTTAGGGGGTGCCCGGCGGGTCATGGCCGGGGGCTCATTGCACACCCCTTGGGGGTGCGCCCGTACCGCCCCGTCAGGCACGCTACGTCCCCTTACGGGTGATCTCCTGGAACGCCATCCGGGCCAGCTCCCGCTGCCCTTCGCGGCCGGGGTGGAACCAGTCCCAGGTGCTCAACTCCGCGCCGGTGAAGCGGAAGTCGAAGACGGACCGGTCGAAGCGGCACAGTTTGTCGCGCGCGCAGACCGATTCCAGGGCCTTGTTGTAGGCCATCACCCGGTCCCGCACGCTCTGCCGGCGGGTGTCCGCGGCCTTCGACAGGTCGTCGGGGTCGCGCAGCATCGAGCCGCATATCCCCAGTTTCCACACTTCCTTGCCCAGCGGGTTCTGCCGTCCCTGCGACCACAGGCGCATCAGGTCGGGCACGGCCGCGACGTACACCTGGGTCGTGGGCAGCGCGCGCCGCAGCTTGCGCAGCGACGTCTCGAAGCCGGCGCGGAAGTCGTCCGCCGACGTCATTGCGCCGACGTCGGTACGGCACGCGTCGTTGGCGCCCACCAGGACGGTGACCAGCTCGGGCCGCTTGCGTACGGCCTGGTCGATCTGGGCCGGCAGGTCACGTATCAGCGCGCCGGTCCGCGCGAAGTTCCAGCTGTGCGTGGCGGGGTCCTTCACCAGCCGCCGGGCGACGCTGTTCACCCCGGGGTCCGTGCCGGTGGCCCAGGAGACGGCGGGGCAGTCGGACAGCACCGAGCAGGCGTCGAAGCCGACGCTGATGGAGTCGCCGACCGCGGCCACCGACGCGGGGTCGGTGCGCCAGGCGGAAGAGGGCTTGGGGGAGGGGCGCGGGGCCGAGCCGCCGCCGTCGTCCGGGTCGCTGCCGCAGCCGGTCAGGGAGACGGCGAGCGCGGCCGCCGTGAGGACGGCGGCCGCGGCGGTACGGGCCCGGATTGGCCGAAAGGGCTGATTGACCACGGTCATCCTCTGTCCCCCTCCGGCGTGCGAGTGATATCTGTTCCGGTACCGACGGTACGTCACCCCCCGACGCCTGCCGCGCGGTAGCTTGTGCCGTGACCCGTAGGGTCCTCGCCCGACGGCACCGGCACAGTCGGCACGCGTGTATTACATCACGTCATTTACTGTCCCTTTTGCGGCAAATTGGGGCTCATGGTGTTTACTGTAGGTAACCTCGGATGCTGGTGCCGACGTGATCACTGGGGCAGAATGCTTGCAGCTGTCCCGGCCGCGACCGGAACGGGCACGAGGCCGCTGGGGAAGGCGAACCTCGAACCGTACTGGAGGTCCCGGTGACGACACGTGGAGTTCTGTACGTCCACTCCGCACCGCGCGCGCTGTGCCCGCACGTCGAATGGGCCGTCGCGGGCGTCCTCGGTGTGCGCGTCAACCTCGACTGGATCCGCCAGCCGGCGTCTCCCGGCACCTGGAGAGCCGAGTTCTCCTGGCAGGGCGAGGCCGGTACGGCCTCCAAACTGGCCTCCGCGCTGCGCGGCTGGCACCTGCTGCGCTTCGAGGTGACCGCCGAACCCTGTGCCACCGCCGAGGGCGAGCGCTACAGCGCCACGCCCGAGCTGGGCATCTTTCACGCCGTCACCGGCATCCACGGCGACATCCTGATCCCCGAGGACCGGCTGCGCGCCGCGCTGGCCCGCTCGGCGGGCGGCGAGACGGAGCTGGCGGCCGAGGTCGCCAAGCTGCTCGGCAAGCCGTGGGACGACGAGCTGGAGCCGTTCCGGTACGCGGGCGAGGGCGCTCCCGTCCGCTGGCTGCACCAGGTCGTCTGAGGCCGGCCGCGTCACGCTTGCCCTGGAGTGAGCTCCAAGCCGTAGCGTGCGGGCATGCCTGACAAGACCTCAGTGGCGGTGCTCGGCACCGGAATCATGGGCTCGGCGATGGCCCGCAACCTCGCCGCCGCCGGCCTGGACGTACGCGCCTGGAACCGCACCCGCGCCAAGGCCGAACCGCTGGCCGCCGACGGTGTACGGGTCGCCGGCACCCCGGCCGAGGCGGTGGACGGCGCGGACGCCGTCCTGACCGTCCTGCTGGACGGACCCGCCGTCCTGGACGCCATGCGGCACAGCGCCCCCGGCCTCCGCACGCGGACCCTCTGGCTCCAGATGAGCACCGTGGGCGCCGACGGAACCGTCCCGCTCGCCGCCTTCGCCCGCGAACACGGCCTGGACTTCGTCGACGCGCCCGTGGTCGGCACCAAGGAACCCGCCGAGAAGGGCCTGCTGACCGTTCTCGCGGCCGGACCGCAGGACGTACGGGAGCGGGCCGCGCGGATCCTCGACGTCGTCGGACAGCGCACCCTGTGGGTCGACGAGGACGGGTCCTCGGGCGCGGCCAGCCGGCTCAAGCTCGTCGTCAACAGCTGGGTGCTCACCGTCATCAACGGCACGGGCGAGGCGCTGGCCCTCGCGCAGGGCCTCGGCGTGGACCCCCGCTCCTTCCTCGAAGCCGTCCAGGGCGGGCCGCTGGACCTGCCCTACCTGCGGATGAAGTCGGAACTCATCCTGTCCGGCGCGTACCCGGCGAGCTTCACGGTCTCCGCCGCGCGCAAGGACGCCCGGCTGATCGAGGAGGCGGCCGCGGCGGGCGGGGTGCACATGGACCTGGTGGCGGCCGCGGCGGAGCGGTTCCGGCGGGCGGAGGCGCAGGGGCACGGCGACGAGGACGGCGCGGCGGCGTACTTCGCCAGCTTCTGAGGCCGACGGCCCCGCGTACCCGAAAGCGGCCGCGCGTACGGCCCCGGGGCATGCGGAAGGGGCCGCGCCACTCGGCACGGCCCCTTCTCACGTAGCACGGGCTCGCGGGCCCGCCCCGGTCAGACGGTCCGGAAGGCCAGCACCACGTTGTGGCCGCCGAAACCGAACGAGTCGTTCAGCACCGCGATCGTGCCCTCGGCGGGCAGCGCGCGCTTCTCGTCCCGGACGATGTCCGCGTCCGCCTCAGGGTCGAGGTTCTGGATGTTGATGGTCGGGGGCGCCACCCGGTGGTGGATCGCCAGCACCGAGGCGACGGTCTCCACGCCGCCCGCGCCGCCCAGCAGGTGGCCGGTCATCGACTTGGTGGCGGAGATCGCCATGTGGTCGACGTCGGTGCCGAAGACCTTGCGCAGCGCCTTGATCTCGGCCAGGTCGCCCAGCGGGGTCGAGGTCGCGTGCGCGTTGACGTGCGCGACCTCGGCGGCCTTGAGGTCGGTGTTGGCGAGCAGGTTCTGCAGCGCGTGCGCGATGCCGTTGCCGGAGGGCTCGGGCTGCACGATGTCGTGGCTGTCGGCGGAGATGCCCTGGCCGACGGCCTCGGCGTAGACCTTCGCGCCGCGCTTGGCGGCGTGGTCGGCCGACTCCAGGACGATCACGCCGGAGCCCTCGCCGAGCACGAAACCGTTGCGGTCCGCGTCGTAGGGGCGGGACGCGCCCTGCGGGTCGTCGTTGTTCTTCGACATCGCCATCATGTTGCCGAACGCGGCGATCGGCAGCGGGTGGATGGCCGCCTCCGTACCGCCCGCGACGACGACGTCGGCACGGCCCGTACGGATCATCTCGATGGCGTAGCCGATGGCTTCGGCGCCGGAGGCACAGGCGCTGACCGGGGTGTGCACACCGGCCCGCGCGTTGACCTCCAGGCCGACGTTGGCCGACGGGCTGTTGGGCATCAGCATCGGCACGGTGTGCGGGGAGACGCGGCGCGAGCCCTTCTCCCGCAGGATGTCGTACTGGTTCAGCAGGGTGGTCACGCCGCCGATGCCGGAGGCGATGACCGTGCCGAGCCGGTCCGGGTCCACCGACGAGTCCTCGCCGGCCCGGGCCTGGAAACCGGCGTCCGCCCACGCCTCACGGGCCGCGATCAGCGCGAACTGCGCCGAGCGGTCCAGCTTGCGGGCCTGCGCCCGGGGGATGATCTCGCCCGGGTCGACGGCGGCCGCCGCGGCGATGCGGACCGGGAGGTCGGCCGCCCAGTCCTGGTCGAGGGCGGTCACACCGGAGCGTCCGGCGAGCAGCCCTTCCCAGGTCGAGGCACTGTCGCCACCCAGCGGTGTGGTTGCGCCGATACCGGTGACGACCACGGTGCGATTGGTCGCGTTCACGGAAATTCCTACTCCACAGGTAGAGGGGTTGAGAATCGACGGCGCCACCGCGGGGTGGCGACATGCGCCGGAGCTGGATCAGCCCTGGTGCTTGAGGATGTAGTCGGTCGCGTCGCCGACCGTCTTGAGGTTCTTGACGTCGTCGTCGGGGATCTTCACGTCGAAGCGCTCCTCGGCGGCGACGACGACCTCGACCATGGACAGCGAGTCGACGTCCAGGTCATCGGTGAAGGACTTGTCCAGCTTGACGTCCTCGACGGGGATCCCGGCGATCTCGTTCACGATCTCGGCGAGACCCTTGACGATCTCTTCCTGAGTGGCGGCCATGATGGCGCTCCTTCGGTAATGGGTCGGCGGAACGGTAGAAAAGTCTGCAGTTCCGAGTTGTGGGGCAAGCTCCGCACGGCCACCGGGACGCTGGGACACGGTGGAGCTGCGCGAATGTTGCCTAGGGGAGGGTAACGACCGTCGCGGCGTAGACGAGACCCGCCCCGAAGCCGATGACGAGCGCGGTGTCCCCGCTCTTGGCCTGCCCGGTCGCCAGCAGCCGCTCCATGGCGAGCGGAATCGAGGCGGCCGAGGTGTTGCCGGTGGTCTCCACGTCACGGGCGACCGTGACGCTCTCCGGCAGCTTCAGAGTCTTCACCATCGAGTCGATGATCCGCATGTTGGCCTGGTGCGGGATGAAGACGTCCAGGTCGTCCGGGCTGACTCCGGCCGCGTCCAGCGCCTGCTGGGCGACCTTCGCCATCTCGAACACCGCCCACCGGAAGACCGCCTGGCCCTCCTGGGTGATGGCGGGGTAGCGGATCTCGTCCAGCGCCACGAGGGCGTCCGGGCCGTTACCGCCGGGTACCGGGGTGCGGCGGTAGATGTCCCAGCCGAACGTCTGCTTGATCGTGTCGGCCTTGTCGCCCTCCGAGCCCCAGACGGTCGGGCCGATCGCGGGCTCCTTGCCGGGGCCGACGACCACGGCGCCGGCGCCGTCGCCGAAGAGGAACGCGGTGGCCCGGTCCTCCAGGTCGGTCAGGTCCGAGAGCCGCTCGACGCCGATGACCAGCACGTACTCGGCGCTGCCGTCGATGACCATGCCCTTGGCGAGGGTCAGGCCGTAACCGAATCCGGCGCAGCCGGCGGAGATGTCGAACGCGGCGGGCTTGCCCGCGCCGACCTTGTGGGCGATCTCGGTGGCGATGGCCGGGGTCTGCTTGAAGTGCGAGACGGTCGAGACGATCACTGCGCCGATCTGCTCGGGCGTGATGCCGGCGTCCGCGATGGCCTTGCCGGCCGCTTCCACCGACATGGCCGCGACGGTCTCGTCCGGTCCCGCCCAGTGGCGGGTGGCGATGCCGGAGCGCGAGCGGATCCACTCGTCGGAGGAGTCGATGTGCTTGAGGATCTCCTCGTTCGGCACCACACGGGTCGGGCGGTAGCCGCCGACGCCCATGATGCGCGCGTACGCGGCGCCCTTGGCGGGCTTGATCTTCGAGGTCATGCTCTCGGGGCTCCTATTCGGCCTGGGCAGAGTGCTCGGCGATCAGCGTGCGGGCCGCGTCGAGGTCGTCCGGGGTCTTCAGCGCGAGGGTCTGCACTCCGGGCAGGGCGCGCTTGGCGATGCCGACGAGGGTGCCGCCGGGACTCACCTCGATGATGCCGGTGACGCCCAGCTCCTTGAACGTCTCCATGCACAGGTCCCAGCGCACCGGGTTGGCCACCTGGCCCACCAGGCGCCGTACGACGTCCTGCCCGTCGGTGACGACGCGGCCGTCCTTGTTCGAGACGTACCGGGTGTGCGGGTCGGCGGCCGTGACCTGCGCGACCGCTTCCTCCAGCGCCGTCACGGCCGGGGCCATGTGCTCGGTGTGGAAGGCGCCGGCCACCTTCAGCGGGACGACGCGGCGGGTGCCCTCGGGCTTGTCGGCGGCCAGCGCGGCGAGCTGCTCGGCGGTGCCCGCTGCGACGATCTGGCCCGCGCCGTTGACGTTGGCGGGGGTCAGGCCCAGCTTCTCCAGGTGCGGCAGGACCACGTCCTGCTCGCCGCCGAGGAGGGCGGCCATGCCGGTCTCGGTGACGGCGGCGGCGTCGGCCATGGCCAGACCCCGCTTGCGTACCAGCGTCAGCGCGTCGTCCTCGGACAGCGCGCCGGTCAGGGCCGCGGCGGCCAGCTCGCCGACGCTGTGCCCGGCGGCGGCGCCGACCAGCCGGGAGAAGTCCTCGGCGGTCGCGAACAGCTGCCGGGCGGAGACCAGGGAGGCCGCCACCAGCAGCGGCTGCGCCACCGCGGTGTCGCGGATCTCGTCCGCGTCGGCCTTCGTGCCGTAGTGGACCAGGTCCAGGTCGATGGCGGCCGACCACGCGCGAAGCCGGTCTTCGACTCCGGGGAGGTCGAGCCAGGGGGTCAGGAAGCCGGGCGTCTGAGCGCCTTGGCCGGGAGCGACGAGTACGAGCACCCTCACACTCTCTCTTGTGGGAGGTCCCGCCCGCCCGTGGGGACAGGGACGAAGAACCATCAGGGGAATTGTCGGTGTTCTACAAAAGCCTAGAGTTGACTGTCACCGTCGGCCAGACGCCCCAGGATCAGCGCGATGCGCAGCGTGAAGGCGGAGCGTACGTCCGAAGGTGACCATCCGGTGACGTCGGTCACACGTCGCAGCCGGTAGCGCACGGTGTTGGGATGCACGAAGAGCATCCGTGCCGCGCCCTCCAGACTGCTGGCCTGTTCCAGATACACGCTCAGCGTCTCCAGGAGTGCCGAGCCTGCCTCCTCCAGCGGTCTGTAGATCTCCTCCACCAGCTGTTCACGCGCTGCCGGGTCGGACGCCATCGCCCGCTCCGGCAGCAGATCGTCGGACAGTACGGGACGGGGCGCGTCCGGCCAAGCGGCGCACGCCTTCAGGCCCGCCGCGGCGGCCTGTGCCGAGCGGGTCGCGGCCAGCAGGTCCGCGACCACCGGGCCGGCCACCACCGGGCCCGCCGCGAACGGCCCGATCAGGGCTTTCGCCGCCTTGAGCGGATCGTCCGAGCCGCCCGCGATGACCACCAGGCGGCTGCCCAGGACGCCGGTGAGCACCTGGAGCTTGGCGTGGCGGGCCGCCCGGCGGATGGCTTCCACCGTCAGCTCGCTGTCCCCGTCGGGGGCCGTACCCAGCACAACGCACACGTGTTCGGGAGAATTCCAGCCGAGCGCGGCGGCCCGCGAGACCGCCCCCTCGTCGGCCTCCCCGGAGAGCACCGCGTTGACCACCAGCGACTCCAGCCGCGCGTCCCACGCGCCCCGGGCCTCGGCGGCCTGCGCGTACACCTGGGCGGTCGCGAAGGCGATCTCGCGGGCGTAGACGAGCAGCGCCTCGCGCAGCACCCCCTCGTCGCCGGGGGCCGCCACGTCGTCGATCGCCGACTCCATGACCTCGATGGTCGTACGGACCATCTCCACGGTCTGGCGCAATGTGATCGCTCGGGTCAGCTCGCGCGGCGCCGTACCGAACACGTCGGTGCTGATCGCCTGCGGCGTCTCCGGATGCCGGAACCACTCGGTGAAGGCCGCGATGCCCGCCTGGGCGACCAGCCCGATCCACGAGCGGTTCTCCGGCGGCATGGCGCGGTACCACGGCAGCTGCGCGTCCATGCGGGCGATGGCGTTGGCAGCCAGCTTTCCGGACGACTTCTCCAGGCGGCGGAGGGTCGCGGTGTGCGGATGCGGGTGCGGGTCGCGCGGTGCGGGTTCAGACACGGGGACAAGCCTGCCTTATCGGGGCGGTGTGATGGCGCGGTGGGCCGGAGGGGGCGGGGACTACGGTGGTCGGGTGATCCAGGTACACAGAGGCGACGAACGCTATCCGGGCGGTGACGCGGCAGCCGGCATCGAGACCCGGCACGCCTTCTCCTTCGGCCCGCACTACGACCCGGACAACCTGCGCTTCGGCGCGCTCATCGCCTGCAACGAGGAACGGCTGGCACCCGGTTCCGGTTTCGACGAGCACCCGCACCGCGACACCGAGATCGTCACCTGGGTCGTCGAGGGCGAGCTGACCCACCGCGACTCCACCACCGGCCACGAGACGGTGGTGCGCCCCGGCGACGTGCAGCGGCTCAGCTCGGCGGACGGCGTGCGGCACGAGGAGCGCAACGACGGCGACGGGCCGCTGCGGTTCGTGCAGATGTGGCTCGCGCCCACCGGGCCCGGCGGCGAACCGGAGTACGAGGTGGTGCGCGGCATCGCCGACAGCACGCCGTACGCGCTGCCCAGGGCCGCCTCGCTGCTGCACGTACGGCGGCTGGCCGACGGCGAACGCTCCGCCGTCCCGGACGCGCCGCGGGCGTACGTACACGTCGTGCGCGGCGCGGTCCGGCTGGCCGGCGAGCGCCTGGCGGCCGGGGACGCGGCGCGGATCACCGACGCGGCGGACCTGGAGCTGGCCGCGGAGGGCGCCACGGAGTGCCTGCTGTGGGAGATGCCGGGCGAACCGTCGTACGGCTGAGGGGGCCGCGGACCGCTCTACGGCCCGGGCCCCCGTGGCACCGCTGCGGGTGTTCAGCGCAGCTCGGCGAGGATCGCGTCCGTGAGGGGCGGCCACGCCTCGATCGCCCAGGGGCCGAAGGCCCGGTCGGCCAGCGCGACGCACGCCGCGCCCGCGTCCGGGTCCACCCACAGGAACGTGCCCGACTGCCCGAAATGCCCGAAGGTACGCGGCGACGACGAAGCGCCCGTCCAGTGCGGCGACTTGTTGGCGCGGAGCTCGAAGCCCAGACCCCAGTCGTTCGGGTCCTGCATCCCGTAGCCGGGCAGCACACCCCGCACCCCGGGGAAGACCACCGACGTCGCCTCGGCGAGCGTCTGCGGCGCCAGCAGCCGCGGCGCGAGCAGCTCGGCGCCGAAGCGGGCCATGTCGGCGGCGGTCGAGACGCCGTCCTTGGCGGGCGAGCCCGGCAGGTCGGTGGCGGTCATGCCGAGCGGTTCGAGGACCGCCTCGCGCAGGTACTGCGGGAAGGGGATGTCGGTGGCCTTGGCGATGTGGTCGCCGAGCGCCTCGAAGCCGGCGTTCGAGTACAGGCGGCGCTCGCCCGGCGCGGCCTGCACCCGGTCCTCGTCGAAGGCCAGGCCCGCGGTGTGCGCGAGCAGGTGGCGGACGGTCGAGCCCGGCGGCCCGGCCGGTTCGTCCAGCTCCACCGCCCCTTCCTCGACGGCGAGCAGCGCGGCGTACGCGGCGAGCGGCTTGGTGACCGAGGCCAGCGGGAAGCGGTGCTCCTGGGGGCCGTACGTCCCGGCCACCGTCCCGTCGGTCCGTACGACAGCGGCGGCCGCGGTCGGCACGGGCCAGTTCTCGATCATCCGAAGGCTCTGCAAGGGCATGGGCACGAGCCTAACGCTCCCGGTGACGGAGCCGGGACGGGCCGGTGACGCGGGCCCCGGGCCGTGGAACTTCCCAAGACCGGGTCAAGACTTCGCTTGCTTGGAGTGCACTCCAGGTCTCTAGCGTTGAAGCCGTCGTGAGAGATCCGGAGAAAGCACCCCGGCACCGGGGCTCCGGCGACTACGGGAGGCGCGGCATGACGGTGACGGCGACGGACCGGACGGCGAAGGACAGGACCGCGGCGGCCCAGGAACTGGCGCGGCCCAAAGGCTGCCGGACCCCGGTCCTGCACCCACGGCCCGACGGCCGCGACCAGTACACGATCAGCGAGGTCGCCGAGCACACCGGACTGAGCGCGCACACCCTGCGCTGGTACGAACGGATCGGGCTGATGCCGCACGTGGACCGTACGCACACGGGCCAGCGCCGCTTCAGCAACCGCGACCTGGACTGGCTGGACCTGGTGACCAAGCTCCGCCTGACCGGCATGCCGGTCGCGGACATGGTGCGCTACGCCGAGCTGGTGCGCGAGGGCCGGCACACCTTCCCCGAACGGGAACGGCTGCTGACCGCGCACCGCGAGGACGTACGGCAGCGGATCGCCGAGCTGCAGAGCACCCTCCAGATCCTCGACTACAAGATCGACGTTTACGCCGACGCCCGCCGGGCGTCGGAGAGAGTCTGAGGACGGCATGACCACCGAGAAAATCGCCACCGTTCAGCTCGGCGCCTCCGGACCGCGGGTCGGGGTCCAGGGCCTGGGCTGCATGGGCATGAGCTTCGCGTACGGGCCCACGGACGACGAGGGTGAGGCGCGGGCCACGCTGGAGCGCGCGCTCGAACTGGGCGTGACGCTCTTCGACACCGCCGACATGTACGGCATGGGGCACAACGAGGAGTTCATCGCGCCGTTCATCCAGGCGCACCGCGACGAGGTCGTGCTGGCGACGAAGTTCGCGATCGCCGCGGACCCGGCCGACCCGCTGAACCCGGCCAAGCGCTCCATACGCAACGACCGCCCGTACATCCGCCAGGCCGTCGAGGCGAGCCTGCGCCGCCTGGGCGTCGACGAGATCGACCTGTACTACATGCACCGCCGCGACCCGGCCGTCCCCATCGAGGAGACGGTCGGCGCGATGGCCGAGCTGGTGACCGAGGGCAAGGTCAAGCACCTGGGCCTGAGCGAGGTCACCGGCGGCGAGCTGCGCGCGGCCCAGGGCGTGCACCCGATCGCCGCCGTGCAGTCGGAGTGGTCGCTGTTCAGCCGTGACGTGGAGAACGGCGTGGTGCCGGCCGCACGCGAACTCGGCGTCGGCTTCGTGCCGTACTCGCCGCTCGGCCGCGGGTTCCTGACCGGCTCGTTCGTCAGCGCCGAGAAGGAGCTGGGCGAGGACGACTTCCGCCGTCAGCAGCCCCGCTTCACGGGCGACAACGCGAAGGCCAACGCGGCCCTGCTGGAGCCGGTCCGCGAGGTCGCCGCGGCCCACGGGGCCTCGCTCGGGCAGGTCGCGCTGGCCTGGGTGCAGCAGCAGGCGCAGGTGCACGGCCTGGCCGTGGTGCCCATCCCGGGGACGCGCAAGCGCAGCCGCATCGAGGAGAACGCCGCGGCCACCCGCATCGTGCTCAGCGACGAGGAGCTGGCGCTGCTGGCACCCGTCGCGGGCAAGGTCGCGGGCGACCGGTACGCGGACATGACGTTCACCTCGGCGGGCCGGGAGTAACCCCCGGAGGTGCGGCGGGCGGAGCCGTCCCCCCGGCCGGCTCCACCCGCCGCATCCCCGCGGCCCCCGCCCGCGCCGGGGCTCAGGCGAGCCCCAGCGCGAACACCGCGAAGGCCGCCGCCAGGGTTCCCGCCACGGCCCGGCGGGCCGCCGGTACGCCGGTCCACGGCGCCTCGAAGCGGCGGGCCAGGCGGCCGATGAGCAGCAGCGCCACGGCGAACACCGGCAGCCAGGCGACGCGCGCCAGGACCCAGCCGGCGGTGTCCGGCGCGGCGGTCAGGCCGGGCACGGACCCCAGGAAGGACGCGGGGACGGCCGCCGAGAGCATCGCCGTCTGGTGCCAGCACAGCACCGTCATCGCGCAGAGGTTGACCACGACCACGGGCGCCCAGAGGGCGGGGCGGCGCAGCAGCCGGGCGATGCGGTCGCGCAGCAGGACCGCGGCGCCGGACTGGGCGGCGGCCAGCGCGAGCACCAGCAGCGACGGCGGGTGCGAGTTCGTCCGGTCCTGGCCCGGGACGCCGACCATGCTCGCCGGGTAGTGGAAGAACAGCAGCAGCGCGGCGAACAGGGCGGTACCGCCGAGCAGCAGCACCCACGCAGCGCGCCGGCCGAGCCGCTTCTCCCCCCAGGCCACGCCCAGTTGGTACGCGAACATCCAGCCCGGCAGCAGGTTCAGCAGGCTCAGCCACGACGGCATGGCGTCGGCGTACGGCCCGTAGCGCAGGAAGTCGACGACAGCGACGGCGCCCAGCAGCGGGGCCGCGGCCCAGGCACCCATGCGGCGCGCCGCGCGGACGCAGTACGGCGTGAGCGCGGTGATCGCCGCGTAGACGCCGACGAACCACAGGGGCTGGATGACCAGCGTCGCGCCCGTACGCAGCGTGGCCTCGGGCACGCCGAACGCGGACAGTACGAGGATCAGCGCCGCCCACACAGCGGTCACCCCGAGAACCGGACGGCCCAGCCGCGCCAGGCGGGCCCGCAGCCAGTGGCCCGTCGACTCACCGCGCGCGGCGGCCCGGTGGAAGGAGAGCACCGAGGCGTACCCGCCGACCAGGAAGAAGATGCCGAGCATCTGGAGCACCCAGCTCCCGGGCGCCAGGGCGGCGAAGGAGGACAGCAGGCTCGTGTTGTGCAGCGCGCCGCCGGAGTCGAGGGTGAAGCCGCCGATCAGCCAGTGCCCGGTCGGTACGGCGAGCAGCGCCAGCGCGCGCAGGCCGTCGACGGCACGGTCGCGGTGGGCGGGTGTGCGGTCCTCTATGGTGCGGACGGCCTTGCGGACGGGAGCCAGGAGTGCGGCGGCCATGAGGGCCTCTCTTCGGATGGTCGGGAGGGCTGAGCCGAGGGGGAACGGCCGGCGCCGGTCAGCGCACCTGGTCGTAGCGGCCGAGCGCGATGTCGGCGAAGTTGCGCAGCGAGTCCGTGCCGGGAGCGAGATATCCGGTGTGCCCCTCGGCCGTCCGCGCGGGCACCCGGCGCGCGCCGAACTCCGGATCGGTGGGGTCCGTACCGTGGCCCAGGCCCAGGAACTCGACGTTCGGCACGTCACCGATCCAGTCGGAGGCGTCGCGCGCGGCCCACACCCGGGCGGTGGTGCGCAGCGCCGCCGCACTGTCCGTCCGCATACCGGGCGAGCCGAAGACGATGAGGTCAGCGATCCGCCCCTGCTCCAGCAGCGGTACGGCCTGGGCGCACACCACCGATCCGTAGCTGTGGCACAGCAGGGCGGGCGCGCGGACCCCGGCGGCGGCCAGCCCGTCCAGGAAGCGGGCCAGCCGCGGGGCGCCGGCCTCCGCCAGGCGGCCGGTCACGGCGTCCGGGCCGAGGCCGACCGGCGTGGTGTAGCCGGTCCAGGCGATCGCGGCCGTACGGACACCGGGCGCCTCGGCGGCCATCCGGGCCCGCAGCGACGTGGCCATGCCGGACGGCGTGCCGTACGGGTCGCGCTCGCGGTCGAACGACGCCAGGTCGATGTCCGAGCCCGGCACGAAAACGGACGTATGCCGCGCCGTCGTCAGGTCCCCGAACACCTCGGCCACCTGGCCGCGGCCGCGCGGGTCGAAGGCGAGGATCTGCCGCCCGGGGCGCAGCAGTTCGGTGTAGCGGCCGGCCAGCCGGCGCGCCTCCTGGTGGTCCTGGAGGGTGCCGGCCGGATCGGCGGCGCGGGCCGTCTGACGGTCGCGTTCCGCCTTCAGGGCGAGGGCGTTGGCCCGGTAGCGCAGGGCCACGGGCGCGCCGTCCAGGTTGCCCACGGTCAACGGGTGCCGGGCCGCCAGCTCCTGGCGCTGGGTCTCGCTCAGCGCGGCGAAGAACCGGGCGACGTCCGCCGGGGCGGCGGTCGCCGGGTCCGGCAGCCGCTCGCCCAGCGAGTGGTCCGCCCGCCAGGCGGCGGCCCCGGGAGGGGGCCCGGTGACGGCCTCCTGCGAGGATCCCGCCGCCCAGCCGCCGGTACCGGCGACGACCGTCGCTGCCAGCGCGACCGCGACGAGCGTGCGCCTGCCGCGTGGAGTGAACCGGCGCAGCTTGGACATGGTGGGGTCTCCCTCTTCCGTCGGCGTGACGGAGGGAAACGTAAAAAGCGGGTGTATGACAGGACGTCACACCGCGGAGCCAACTGTCCGCTGATACCGGGGTAGGGGGTGGCTGACCTGCTCGTCCTTCAGCACGACCGGCCACCCCCAGGCAGTGCCGGGGGTTATCCCCACCCCCGGTCGCGCCGACCGGCGCCACCGGGGCCGGCCGAGGGGAGAGGGGCGGGCAGACGTGCGCCCGCGCCCTCAGTTCACGCCGGGAGCCACCAGCCCCGACTCGTACGCGAAGATCACCGCCTGCGCGCGGTCGCGCAGCTCCAGCTTGGCCAGCACCCGGCCGATGTGCGTCTTCACGGTCTGCTCGGCGAGCACCAGCGCATCGGCGATCTCCTGGTTCGACAGGCCCCGGGCGATCAGTTCCAGCACTTCCGTCTCACGCGGGGTCAGCCCGTTGAGCCGCAGCGCGGTGCGGTCCTTACGGGGCGCGGGCCGCTGCCGGGCGAAGTCGGCGATCAGCCGCCGCGTCACGGACGGCGCGAGCAGCGCCTCACCCGCCGCCACCACCCGTACCGCCGAGATCAGGTCGGCCGGCGGCGCGTCCTTGAGCAGGAACCCGGACGCCCCGGCCCGCAGCGCCTCGTACACGTAATCGTCCACGTCGAACGTGGTGAGCATCAGCACCTTCGGCCGGTGCACGACGCCGGGCGGCGGATCCAGCAGCTGCCGGGCCGCCTCCAGCCCGTCCATCTCCGGCATCCGGACGTCCATCAGCACCACGTCCGGGTGCGTACGGCGGCTCAGTTCGACGCCCTGCACGCCGTCCGGCGCGTCACCGACGACGTCGATGTCGCTCTGCGCGGCGAGCAGCGCGGCGAAGCCGGCGCGCACCATGGCCTGGTCATCGACGATGATCACCCGAGTGGTCATGCGGGGTGGCGGTCCTTTGCTGTCATGGGGAGGCGGGCGGCGACCCGGAAGCCGCCGTCGGGCAGCGGCCCGGTGTCCAGGGTGCCGTCCACCAGCCGTACGCGCTCGCGCATTCCGACCAGCCCGTGGCCCGTACCGGAGGATTCCAGGGGCGCGGCGGCGCGCGGCGGCGCGCTGTTGACGACCAGTACGGTCAGCCGGCCGCCGTCCCCGTCGGCCGTGACCGAGACGCGGGTCCGCGCGCCCGGCGCGTGCCGTACGACATTGGCCAGCGCCTCCTGCACGATGCGGTACGCCGACAGGTCCACCGCGGGCGCCAGGACCACCGGCTCGCCCGGCATCGCCAACTCCACCGGCACCCCGGCCCGCACCGTCCCCTCGACCAGCTTCGGCAGCTGCGCCAGACCGGGCTGCGGCGCCTTCTCCGGGCCGCCGTGCCGCTCCGTCTCCTCGCTGCGCAGCACCCCCAGCAGCCGCCGCATCTCGGCCAGCGACTCCCGCGCCGTGGCGGCGATCGAGCTGAACTCCTCCTGAGCGGCTTGCGGTATGCCGCTGATGCGGTACGGCGCGCTGTCCGCCTGCACCGTGATCACCGACATGTGGTGGGCCACGACGTCGTGCAGCTCACGGGCGATGCGGGTGCGCTCCTCCAGGAGCGTGCGCATGGCGCGCTCCGCCTCACTGATGTTCTCCTGCTCGATCAGCTTGCGCTGGGCCGCCCCGCGCTCGCGGAGCGCGCCGCCGACCAGCAGCACGACACCGGCGAGGACGAACATCAGCACCCAGGTGCCGTCGCTGCGGTCCGGCCTGGCGAGCTCGAACAGGAGGCTCACGGCGCCGGTCGCTCCCCAGACGGCGATCAGCGTGCGGCGCCGCTCGCGCAGGGAGAGGGCCAGCATCAGCACGAGATAACCGATGATGACGACGGGCGGCCAGGGCCAGATACGGTGCTCGCCCGCCGGAACGGTGGCCAGGAAGACCGCTCCCACGATGTCCGCCGCGAAGATCACCCACCACGCCTGGAGCGGCCTGGTCACCGCCAGCATCAGCGGCACCGTCTGGGCGGTGGCCAGCGCGCCGGCCGGGCCGCCACCGAGCCCGTAATCGTTGACGAGGACGTTCACCGACGAGGGCAGCAGGGAGACCATGAACGTGAAGGCGACCACGTACGGCAGCAGGCGCAGCCAGCGGTTCTGCACCTGGCCGAAGAGCGGGGCGCCGGGACCGGTCGGTCTCCCGAGGTCCTCGGCGAGGGTACGCAGCGCCTGCTGCCCGGCCCGCAGGAGGCGGGCGCGGGTGGCGCGGTGGTCGCCCGGCGGGCGGGGTGTGGTCTGCATGGCCTGGTCAGCGTAAGCGGCGGCCGGGTGCCGGGGCGTCATACCGGGGCTGGGCTCTGCTGTCATACCCCGGTACGGGGGGCGGGCCCCGTGCCGAGGAGCGGCCCGTACCGCTGCCGCGCGTCCCGGTCCGGTGCCCCGCTACAGCTCCGCCAGCAGCTCGGCCTTCTTCGACGTGAACTCGGCGTCCGTCAGCAGGCCCGCCGTGTGCAGTTCGCCCAGCTGCCGTATGCGGTCGGCGATGTCGGCCGGATCGCGGCGCTCGTCGGTACGGGTCCGCACCGGCCGGCACGGCGCCGCGTCGGAACCGGGGGCGGCCGCCCGTACCGCCTGGAGCACCGAAGCGGCGAACGGCAGCGACTCGTGCACCGGCCCGTACCCCAGCCCGAAGACCACCGAGGCCGGGTCCTGGTCCGCCTCACCGGGCCGCCGGTCCGCCGCGCCGCGCTCCACCAGCCGCAGATACCCGTTGCCCGACAGCACTCCGGCGCCGCTCTCCGGTGAGCGCCACTCCACCCCGGCCAGCTCACTCACGGAAAAGTGCTGGTCACCGCACTTCCACTTGGCCGAGGACGCGCCCGTCCAGAACCAGCGGAAGGCGACCGAACTGCCGTCGAAGGACGCCTTGCCGTCGTACGCCTTGAAGGTCAGCGGCGGTTCCGGCGCGGCCACCAGATGCTCGTCGGCGGGGAGCGCGGCGGCGGGCCCGAGCACGGCGCGCAGCTCGTCGCGGTAGTACTCCGCGAGGGTCTCGCGGTCGGCCGGCAGCGCCAGGCGGTACGGGTCGAGATCGTCCTTGAGCTGGCCGTCGGCGGCCTCCATCAGCGGATCGGCGCCCGGCCGCGGCACCGCGCGCAGCACGACCGTGCCGCGTCTGCCCGGCGACAGCTCGACGGACCTCAGCGCCTCGTAGGGGATGCGCCGCTCGCCGAGCGCCTGGAAGAGCTTCGGCCTGCGGATCCCCCGTTCGAAGCGGATGAGCACGGAGTCCGTGTCGAACTCCCAGACGGCGTGAAAACCGGCCAGCACATCACCCATGCGGCTCATCGTAAGCGGCGGTCGCCCGCCCGTCCCCCTTCCGGACATCATGCGCTACGCGCGTCAAGCCGCTTTTGCCCCAGGGGCGTGTCCGCTCCCGCGCCCGGTCCGGCCTGTACGCGCCACTGACACGCGCCACCGGTGCCCGGCAGCGCGCCGCGCGGACGCGGCCTCCCGCAATCCGGCCCCGGCACCCCGGCGCCCGCCCCCGCGCACCCCGCCGCTCAGACAAGGTCGGCCGAACAGTCCTGGTCCTGCGCGGCGCAGTCCACCGAGGCGACCGCGCCCACCCCGATCTTCGCGAAGTTGCGCAGGCTCTGCGTGCCGGGCACGAAGTACCCGGCGTGCCCCTCGGCGCCGGCGGCCGACAGCACCCGGGAGCCGAAGGCCTCGGTGACCGGGTCGGCGCCGTGGCCGAGCCCGCCGACCTCCATGTACGGCACGTCCTGGATCCAGTCGTCGGCGTCCCGCATCGCCCAGACCCGGGCGTGCGTACCGAGCCCGGCGGCGGTCTGCGTCCGCATCCCGGGGCTGCCCGCCACCGCGATGTCACTGACGCTGGACGGCAGCCGGCGGGCCGCCACGCCGCACACCACGGAGCCGTAGCTGTGGCACATCAGCGAGACGGAAGCCGACTTCGGCAGCGCCCGCACCAGCGCGTTCAGCCGGACGGCGCCCGCCTCGGCGAGCTGCCCGGTGGCCGCGCCGACGCCGAGCCCGGCGGGTGCCGTGTAGTCCGCCCAGGCGATCACCGCCGTACGGGAGTCGCCGTCGCGTACGTCCCGCTCGGCGTCGTAGAGCGACTTGGCCATCCCGGCGGGCGCGCTCGTCGCGCGCGCGGTGCGCTCGAAGGTCGCGAGGTTGGTGTCCACGCCGGGCACCACCACGGAGACGCGGCGCGCCTGCCGCAGGTCGCCGAAGACCTCGGCGGCCCGGCCGCCGCCGGCCGGGTCGAACGCGAGGATCTGCCGGCCCGGACTGCGCATCGACTCGAAACGGTGCAGCAGCCGGCTCGCCTCGCGGCGGCCCACCGGCGTCAGCCGCCGGTCGTGCATCCGCTGCTGTGCCACCTCACCCGCCTGCCGCAGGGCCTTCTCGTTGGCCTGATAGCGCAGGTCCACGGGGGCGCCGCCCATGTTGCCGACCACCAGCGGGTAGCGGTCGGCGAGCGCGGCCCGGTCGGCGCGGGTCAGCTTCCGGAAGAAGGCGGCGAGCGTGCCGGGCGCGGCGTCGGTGTCCGGCAGCCGGTGGCCGCGGAAGGAGGCGTGCTCCCAGGCGGTTCGCGCGGTGGCCAGCGGGTTCGCGTCGTCCTTACTGCCTCTGACGGCCGTCCAGCCCGTCATCGCGAGCATCACGAACACCACCACCAGGGCGAGCGCGGCGCGCCAGGCGGTGGACTGCAGAAAACCGAAGGAGGGGGCGCCGAGCCCCGGAAAAGAAGAAGTCACCGCGGGCCACCCTAGGAGAAGTGACGCGGCGCCCGCTGAGCAGGTGAGGGATGTCACGTTTGACGCTGGTCATTTGTGACCACATCGGACACGGTATGGACCGGTGCATCGCTCAGACGTGCAGAAACGCACTCACGCAGGCACGGGGTTGCACGTCGGAGAACCCGTACGGTCCGCCTCCTGAAGGCGCCCTGGGAGCGGCTTCGGCCACTCCGGTCCGTCTGCCCCGGTCCGGCCACCCAGGTCCGGCCACCCGCGTCCGGCCACCCGGGTCCGGCCACCCCGGTCCGGCTGCGGTCCGGCTACTCCGCTCCGGCCGTCCCGGCTCAGCCGTCCCCGCGCCCGCGCCACTCCCCGCACACGGCCGGGCCGATCTTCGCGAGGTACTCCTCGGTGATCTCGCGGATCGACTCCACGCTGACGTCCTCGCCCTCACCCCAGACCTTCCCGGCGACCCGCATCACGCCGCTGAACGCCGCGACCACCACCCGCGGCCGCGGGTCGGCCGCCACGTCCAGCCCCTCGCGCCGTGCGATGAGCCGGGCGATCTGCTCCTCCAGGTCCGAGTAGCGGCGCCAGTGGGCGGCGACCAGCGCGGGCGTCGACTCGATCATGCGGTACGTCCGCATGTGCAGTTCCAGCGGGATCACCGACTGGATCGCGCCACCGATGTCGTCCCACGAGGTCATCACGGCGCTGTGCAGCGCCTCCAGGGGCGCCTCGGTCGCCGGTCGCCGCTCCAGCTCCTCGATGAAGCGTGCCTCCACCATTTCCTGAACGGCGAAGACGACCTCTTCCTTGCTCGCGAAATAGCGGAAGAACGTGCGCTGCGAGACGTCGACGGCCTCGGCGATCTCGTCGATCGTCGTCTCGTCGTAGCCGTGCGCCGTGAACAGTTCGAGGGCGGAGCGGATCAGTGCGTCCCGGGTGCGCTGCTTCTTGCGCTCGCGCAGGCCGCCGGTCCCGGTGCCGGCGGAGGGTCCGCCTCCGCGGGGCCAGACAGTTTCAGGTCGGGTCACCTGCGGCGTGGAGCCGGTCATCCTGCGCCGCCTTTCTCGTTGTTGCCGCTGCTCAGGATACCTGTGAGCTAAATGACAGTTACCGACTGTTGAATTACTTTGTCAACTGTCAGTGGCTGACATTAGCCTCGTGGAATGAGCTCTAAGACCCCGGTTGCCCAAGCCGCGCCGGACCTTTCCGTACCGGAGCCTCGCAAGGGACTCCGGGGCCATCCGTGGCTGACCCTGTTCTCCGTCGCGATCGGCGTGATGATGGTGGCCCTCGACGGCACCATCGTGGCCATCGCCAACCCGGCCATCCAGGCGGACCTCAAGGCGTCGCTCGCCGACGTCCAGTGGATCACCAACGGCTATCTGCTGGCCCTCGCCGTCTCGCTGATCACGGCCGGCAAGCTCGGTGACCGCTTCGGCCACCGGCAGACGTTCCTGATAGGCGTGGTGGGCTTCGCGCTCGCCTCCGGAGCCATCGGCCTGTCCAGCGAGGTCTCGCTGGTCATCACCTTCCGCGTGCTCCAGGGCATCTTCGGCGCGCTCCTGATGCCCGCCGCCCTCGGCCTGCTGCGCGCGTCCTTCCCGGCCGAGAAGCTCAACATGGCCATCGGCATCTGGGGCATGGTCATCGGCGCCTCCACCGCCGGCGGCCCGATCGTCGGCGGCCTGCTCGTCGAGCACGTGAACTGGCAGTCGGTGTTCTTCATCAACGTGCCGGTCGGCGTCCTCGCCCTCGTCCTGGGCCTGGCGATCCTGAAGGACCACCGCGCCCAGAACGCCCCGCGCTCCTTCGACATCCCCGGCATCGTGCTGCTCTCCGGCGCCATGTTCTGCCTGATCTGGGCGCTGATCAAGGCCGGCGAGTGGGGCTGGGGCGACGCGAAGACGCTGGGCTTCCTGGCCGCGGCGGTCGTCGTCTTCGCCGCCTTCGCGGTGCTGGAGACCAAGGTCCGCGAGCCGCTGATCCCGCTGCGGATGTTCCGTTCCGTACCGCTGACGGCCGGTACGGTCCTGATGGTGCTGATGGCCTTCGCCTTCATGGGCGGCCTGTTCTTCGTCACCTTCTACCTGCAGAACGTGCACGGCCTGAGCCCCGTGGACAGCGGTCTGCACCTGCTGCCGCTGACCGCGATGATGATCGTCGGTTCGCCGGCCGCGGGCGCGCTGATCACCAAGTTCGGCCCGCGCATCCCGCTCGTCGGCGGCATGGTGTGCACCGCCGTCGCCATGTTCGGCATGACCACCCTGTCCACCAGCACGGGCACGCTGACCATGTCCCTGTGGTTCGCGCTGCTGGGCCTGGGTCTCGCGCCGGTCATGGTCGGTGCCACCGAGGTCATCGTCGGCAACGCGCCGCTGGAGCTGTCCGGCGTGGCGGGCGGCCTGCAGCAGGCCGCCATGCAGGTCGGCGGCAGCCTCGGTACGGCCGTGCTCGGTGCGGTGATGTCCAGCAAGGTCAGCTCGGAGTTCGCGGGCAACTGGACCAAGGCCGGCCTGCCGGGCGCCCCGGACCCGGCGCTGAAGGCCGCGGCCGAGGTCGGCGCGGTGCCGCCGCAGGTGGCCCAGGCTCCCGGCATGACGCCGCAGATCGTCGACCGGATCAGCACCGCGGTGCACGACACCTTCGTCTCGGGCATGGGCCTGGCCTTCACCGTCGCCTGCGCGGTGGCGGTCGTCGCGGCCGTCGTCGCGCTGTTCACCAAGCGCGGTGCCAACGCGGAGGCGGGCGCGGGCGTCGGGCACATCTGACCGCTTGCCGCTTGCTGCCTGCCGTCCGCCGTCAGCCGTCCGCCGTCCGTCGGACAACCGGGGCGCATCGACGCGCGGCCGGCCGGAGCCTCCCGCTCCGGCCGGCCGCGCGTTTCGTTTCTCCACAGGCCCCCGGTCCCCCGTACGGGCCTGCGGCTTTCCGTACCCCCTGGACGCGTCGCCCTGCCGTACGCAGGCACAACGGGCGTCAACGTCCGTCCCCGGCAGCGTGGTTGACGGCCCATCGGCGGCGCGTCGCCTATCCGGGTGGGCCGCCCGGCGAAGGCTTGGCTCCGGCACCCGCACGCGGCCAAGCTCGGATCACCGACCCGCGGCGGACAACCGCCCGCCGTGACAGGCCACTTCGTACTCCACGGGGGAGATGCACATGCGTACGATCCACGCCGCCGCGCTGCTGACCGGAGCCGCCGCCCTGGCCGCCGCCCACCTCGGCGTACCGGCCGCGCACGGAGCGCCGCAGCACCGGCCACGGGCCCACACGGGACCGGCCGCGGGCGACTGCGCCACCGGCCAGTTCTGCGTCTGGCCGGGCCGCGGCTTCGGCGGCAAGAGGCTGACCTACGAACTGTCCGGCACCGACATCGAAAGCTGCGTCACGCTGCCCGCCGGGGTCCGCGCCGTCTCCTTCGCCAACCGCACCGGTCGGCCCGTCACCACGTACCAGAGCGCCGAGTGCGCGGAGACCGGGGAGTTCGACACCTATCCGGGCGGCGGCAGCTGGGTTCCCGAATCCCCTTACCAGGTCAGGGCGTTCAAAATCTGGGAGAGCTGACGGGGGGAGTGGGTACGGCGACGCGGGGTACCCGGGTTCCGAGCCCGAACCACACGACCCTCGGGAGGGATGATGGCGGGCCTCGGACAGCACAGCCGTACCCGATGGCGTACCCACCTGCGGAGCAACCCCCGCTCACGAGGCCGGACGGGGCCTCGGACCGGGCCGGACCGCGCCACGCTGGGCGTGATCGGACTGATCTGCGCGGTCGCCGGATTCTTCATCCTGAGCATCGTTCTCGGGCCGGTGTCCGTGCTCCTCGGCTGGCTCGCGATGGGCCGCCGGTGGAGCAGCGGGAGCCAGGCGCTCCCGGCGCTGGTGGCTGTCGTCCTCGGTGTGATCGACACGGTATTCGCGATCATCCGGATCACCACCACGGCCGTCGGGGCCCCGTTCTGAGCGGACCCCGTCACGGCCGTACGCGATCACCTGCCCGCCTCCGGAGCCACCGGCGGGCAGGGCCACCGGAACAGCGACGCGAGGCGCCCCCGGACCGGATCTCTCCGGCCGGGGGCGCCTCGTGGTGTTCGGCTGACCCTACGGGTGACTACGCGTCGCCGCCCGCCTCGCCGGCGTCCGCCGCCGCGACGTCCAGCAGCTGGTAGCGGTCGATGGCCTGCTTCAGCAGCGAGCGGTCGACCTTGCCCTCCCTGGCCAGCTCGGTGAGCACGCCGAGGACGATCGACTGGGCGTCGATGTGGAAGAAGCGGCGGGCCGCGCCCCGCGTGTCCGCGAAGCCGAAGCCGTCGGCGCCCAGCGACTGGTAGGTGCCCGGCACCCAGCGCGCGATCTGGTCCGGAACCGCACGCATCCAGTCGGAGACGGCCACCTTCGGACCCTGCGCGTCGGCGAGCTTGCGCGTCACGTACGGGACGCGCTGCTCCTCCTCCGGGTGGAGCAGGTTGTGCTCCTCGGCCTCCACCGCGTCGCGGCGCAGCTCGTTCCAGGAGGTCGCCGACCAGACGTCCGCCTTGACGTTCCACTCGTCGGCCAGGATCTGCTGGGCTTCCAGCGCCCACGGCACCGCCACGCCGGAGGCGAGGATCTGGGCCGCGTGCTCGCCCTTCTCACCCTGCTTGAAGCGGTACAGGCCCTTGAGGATGCCCTCGGCGTCCACGTCCGCCGGCTCGGCCGGGTGCTGGATCGGCTCGTTGTAGACGGTGAGGTAGTAGAAGACGTCCTCACTGTTCTCGCCGTACATCCGGCGCAGACCGTCCTTGACGATGTGCGCGATCTCGTACCCGTACGCCGGGTCGTAGGCGACACACGCCGGGTTGGTCGAGGCGAGCAGCTGGGAGTGGCCGTCCGCGTGCTGAAGGCCCTCGCCGGTCAGCGTCGTACGGCCGGCGGTCGCACCCAGCACGAAGCCGCGCGCGAGCTGGTCGGCCATCTGCCAGAACTGGTCACCGGTCCGCTGGAAACCGAACATCGAGTAGAAGACGTAGACCGGGATCAGCGGCTCGCCGTGCGTCGCGTAGGCGGAGCCCGCCGCGATCAGCGAGGCGGTGCAGCCGGCCTCGGTGATGCCGTCGTGCAGCATCTGGCCGGTCGGCGACTCCTTGTACGCCAGCAGCAGCTCGCGGTCGACCGACTCGTAGATCTGGCCCAGCGGGTTGTAGATCTTCGCGGACGGGAAGAACGCGTCCATACCGAAGGTGCGGTACTCGTCCGGCGCGATCGGCACGAAGCGCTTGCCGATCTCCTTGTCCCGCATGAGGTCCTTCAGGACCCGCACGAACGCCATGGTCGTGGCGATCTTCTGCTGGCCGGAGCCCTTCTTCGCGCCCGCGTACGCCTTCTCGTCCGGCAGCGGCAGCGGCTTGGCGCGCACGACACGGGTCGGGACGTACCCGCCGTTCGCCTTGCGGCGGTCGTGCATGTACTGGATCTCTTCGGAGTCGCGACCCGGGTGGTAGTACGGCGGCAGGCCGTCCTCCAGGTCCTTGTCCGGGATCGGCAGGTGCAGCCGGTCGCGGAACATCTTCAGGTCGTCGACCGTCAGCTTCTTCATCTGGTGGGTCGCGTTGCGGCCCTCGAAGTTCGGGCCGAGGGTCCAGCCCTTGACGGTCTGCGCGAGGATCACCGTCGGCTGGCCCTTGTGGGCCTTGGCCGCCGCGTACGCCGCGTAGATCTTCTTGTGGTCGTGACCGCCGCGGCCCAGGTGCTGGATCTGCTGGTCGGTCATGTTCTCGACCATCGCGCGCAGGCGGTGGTCGTCACCGAAGAAGTGCTCGCGGATGTACGCGCCGGTCTCCGTCGCGTACGTCTGGAACTGGCCGTCCGGTGTCGTGTTCAGCTTGTTGACCAGGATGCCGTCGCGGTCCTGGGCCAGCAGCGGATCCCAGCTCCGGTCCCACACCAGCTTGATCACGTTCCAGCCGGCGCCGCGGAACTGCGACTCCAGCTCCTGCATGATCTTGCCGTTGCCGCGGACCGGGCCGTCCAGACGCTGCAGGTTGCAGTTGACCACGAAGGTCAGGTTGTCCAGGCCCTCACGTGCCGCGATGGACAGCTGGCCGAGCGACTCCGGCTCGTCCATCTCGCCGTCGCCGAGGTAGGCCCATACGTGCGAGTCGGAGGTGTCGGCGATGCCGCGCGCCTCCATGTAGCGGTTCATCCGGGCCTGGTAGATCGCGCCGAGCGGGCCGAGGCCCATCGAGACGGTCGGGAACTCCCAGAAGTCCGGCATCAGCCGCGGGTGCGGGTAGCTGGACAGGCCGTCGGGGAACTTCGACTTCTCCTGGCGGAAGGCGTCGAGCTGCTTCTCGGTGAGCCGGTCCAGCAGGTACGCGCGGGCGTACACGCCGGGGGAGGCGTGGCCCTGGAAGAAGATCTGGTCGCCGCCCTTGCCGTCGTCCTTGCCCCGGAAGAAGTGGTTGAAGCCCACGTCGTACAGGGAGGCGGAGGAGGCGAAGGTCGCGATGTGGCCGCCGACGCCGATACCCGGGCGCTGCGCCCGGGAGACCATCACCGCGGCGTTCCACCGGGTCGCGTTCAGGATCTTGCGCTCGATCTCCTCGTTGCCGGGGAAGAACGGCTCGTCCTTGGTCGCGATGGTGTTGACGTAATCCGTGCTGCGCATCTCGGGCACGGCCACGCGCTTCTCGCGGGCACGCTCGATCAGGCGGAGCATGAGGTAGCGGGCACGTTCCCGGCCTCGCTCATCGACGGCTGCGTCGAGCGAGTCGAGCCATTCCTGGGTCTCTTCGGGATCGAAGTCCGGGACCTGGCTGGGAAGGCCGCCAATGATGATCGGGTTGCGATCGGATCCGGAAGCCACGCTGTTCCTTCGCTGTTCGGTCTTGCTCTGCTTGGTGTCGCGCCGTCTTCCATCGTGTACCGGCTCGCCGGGATACGTCATCTCTACCGGTGGGTAACCACTCCCTAAGAGACGGGCGCTGTAAGGCCGGTTTTTCAGGTCGGCCAAATCGCAACCATACGCCCACGCCGGAACCGGTTGCCGTACGGTCGTGCGAACCCCGAGAAGAGGTCCGCACCCCGGGTGGCGCCCCCCAAAGAGCCCAGTCCCCAGACAAAACCTGATAAAGGCGGCGAAACAGTGTGGGGTGAATCACTTCCCGCCGCGTGCGCGGGGTCGCAGTTGCGGCGAGACGGCGGTAAACGTCACCGTTTCGACGGTCTCGGCCGCCGGGTACTTGCGCGATCCGCCCGGCCCGTGTGGACTACGCCCAATGCCCCGCGCACGCGTGGGTGCAAGCCATTTACCGAAACATGACAGGAGGCAATCCGTGAGCGCGACCGCGGACCACGCGGAGGAGCGGACCAACCCTGCCACCAGGCTGGGGTTCGAGCCCGGACAGGTGGTCCAGGAGATCGGCTACGACGACGACGTCGAGCAGGAGCTCCGCGAAGGCATTGAGGCCGTGACCGGCCAGGAAATCGTCGACGAGGACTACGACGACGTCGCTGACGTCGTCCTGCTGTGGTTCCGTGACGAAGACGGCGACCTCACGGACGCGCTGGTGGACGCCATCGGTCTGATCGATGAGGGCGGCGAGGTCTGGCTGCTGACCCCCAAGACCGGCCGTGACGGGTACGTCGAGCCGAGCGACATCAATGAAGCCGCGCAGACCGCGGGCCTGGCCCAGACCAAGAGCATCAACGCGGGCAAGGACTGGAGCGGCAGCCGCCTGGTCACCCCCAAGAATGCGAAGTCGGGCAAGCGCTGAGCTGCGCCCCCACGTTCCGTACCGAGCCCCCCGCCGCCCGATCCGGTGGGGGGCTCGGCGTGTGCGCCCCGGCGCGTAGGGTTGGCCGCAACCTGTTGGAATCCGCCGGGGCGGCCGCCGCCGGCGGTGCCCCGCGCCGCACGCCGTGCCGGCGCCGGGCACGGCGAGGACGGCCGCGTACGGTGTCTGCGAAGGGAACGGTCCCCATGGCGATCGAGGTCGGCACGAAGGCTCCGGAATTCGAGCTGAAGAACCAGCACGGCGAGCTGGTCAGGCTCTCCGACTTCCGCGGCGAGAAGGCCGTCGTCCTCCTCTTCTACCCCTTCGCCTTCACCGGCGTGTGCACCGGCGAGCTGTGCGCCCTGCGCGACGAGCTGCCGAAGTTCGTCAACGACGACGTGCAGCTGCTGGCCGTCTCCAACGACTCGCCGTTCTCGCTGCGCGTCTTCGCCGAGCAGGAGGGCCTGGAGTACCCGCTGCTGTCGGACTTCTGGCCGCACGGCGAGGCCTCGCGGGCGTACGGCGTCTTCGACGAGGAGAAGGGCTGCGCGGTGCGCGGCACCTTCATCATCGACAAGGAGGGCGTGGTGCGCTGGACGGTCGTCAACGGCCTGCCCGACGCCCGTGACCTCAACGACTACCTCAAGGCGCTCGGCGAGCTCTGACCGGCCTCCGGTCGCCGTGTGCGGACGGTTCCGGGGCCGTGCGCGGCGGCCCGGTCCGCCGCGGGCGGCCGTCGCGGCGACATCCGCGCGGTGTCCGTACCGGTACCTGTAATCGGTGGGAACCGGTCACTAGGATCAAATCGTTGATCTGATGCCATGCACGATGGGGGCGCAAAGCATTTCGTACCCCTCGAACCCAGGGAGGACTCGTGGGAGTCAGCCTCAGCAAGGGCGGAAACGTCTCGCTGACGAAGGAAGCCCCCAATCTGACCGCGGTCGTCGTCGGTCTGGGCTGGGACGCCCGTACCACCACCGGTACGGACTTCGACCTGGACGCCAGCGCGCTGCTGACGAACGACCAGGGCAAGGTCGCCAACGACCAGAACTTCGTGTTCTTCAACAACCTGAAGAGCCCGGACGGCTCGGTCGAGCACACCGGCGACAACATCACCGGTGAGGGTGAGGGCGACGACGAGCAGATCAAGGTGAACCTGGCCGGCGTGCCGGCCGATGTCGCCAAGATCGTGTTCCCGGTGTCCATCTACGACGCCGAGAACCGCCAGCAGAGCTTCGGCCAGGTGCGCAACGCGTTCATCCGCGTCGTCAACCAGGCCGACGGCAACGAGCTGGCCCGTTACGACCTGAGCGAGGACGCCTCGACGGAGACCGCCATGGTCTTCGGCGAGCTGTACCGCAACGGCGCGGAGTGGAAGTTCCGGGCCATCGGCCAGGGGTACGCCTCGGGCCTGCGCGGCATCGCGCAGGACTTCGGCGTCAACGTCTGAGCCGAGCCGTAACCCTTCCGTACCCGGCGCCGTACACCCCTGTCCGGGGAGTACGGCGCCGGGCGCGCTTGCAGCCCGTACACAGGGCCCGTACGCGGTCCGTACGGGACGCGGGCCCGAGGCACGGCGTGCGCGCACCGCGCACGGTCCACGCGCGCGCCGTAAAGGTGGCGTATCCGAGGCCGTGTCCGTCTCGTAGGGGCCCTGTACGAACCCGTATGAAAGCCGTGGGCAACCGCGGCACCACCGTCACCGGGGAGGATACGAACACCATGGGCGTCACGCTCGCCAAGGGAGGCAACGTCTCCCTCTCCAAGGCCGCTCCGAATCTCACGCAGGTCATGGTCGGCCTCGGCTGGGACGCGCGCTCGACCACGGGAGCGCCGTTCGACCTGGATGCCAGCGCGCTGCTGTGTAGGTCGGGACGGGTGCTCGGCGACGAGTACTTCGTCTTCTACAACAACTTGAAGAGCCCGGACGGCTCGGTCGAGCACACGGGCGACAACCTCACCGGTGAGGGTGAGGGGGACGACGAGTCGATCCTGGTCGACCTCAGCAAGGTCCCCGGAGAGGTCGACAAGATCGTTTTTCCGGTCTCGATCCACGAGGCGGATGTCCGCGGTCAGAGCTTCGGCCAGGTCAGCAACGCTTTCATCCGGGTCGTCAATCAGGCGGACGGCAGTGAGCTGGCCCGCTACGACCTCAGCGAGGACGCTTCCAGCGAAACCGCGATGATCTTCGGTGAGGTCTACCGGTACAGCGGTGAATGGAAGTTCCGTGCGGTGGGCCAGGGGTACGCGTCGGGTCTGCGCGGCATCGCTCTAGACTTCGGGGTCAACGTTTCGTAAAGCGCCGCGCACTGCGCGGGGGACACCCCATACAGCGAGGGATTGGGTTAGGCAGTGCTCCTGAAAACCTTTGGCTGGTCGTTCGCCGTCACGGCGGCCGGTCTGGCTTTGGCCGGCGTCCTCTGGGGGTGGCAGGGGCTAGCGATCGTCGGCATCCTGTCGATCCTGGAGATTTCGGTCTCGTTCGACAACGCGGTCATCAACGCCGGAATCCTGCGCAAGATGAACGCCTTCTGGCAGAAGATCTTCCTGACTGTCGGCATTCTGATCGCCGTCTTCGGTATGCGGCTGGTCTTCCCGGTGGTGATCGTCGCGGTCACCGCGAAGATCGGGCCGATCGAGGCCGTCAACCTGGCGATCAACGACAAGCCGCAGTACGAGCACCTGGTCACGGGGGCCCACCCGGCCATCGCGGCCTTCGGCGGCATGTTCCTGCTCATGATCTTCCTCGACTTCATCTTCGAGGAGCGCGAGCACAAGTGGCTGGGCTGGCTCGAACGGCCGCTGGCCAAAATGGGCAAGCTGGACATGCTGTCCGTCATCGTCGCGCTGATCGTCCTGCTCGTCAGCGCGATGACGGTGGCCACCGACGTCGCGCACGGCGGCGGTGACAAGAGCGCCACGGTGCTGCTGTCCGGCGTCGCGGGCCTGCTCACGTATCTGATCGTGGGCGGTATCTCCGGCTACTTCGAGGACAAGCTGGAGGAGGCCGAGGAGAACGAGGACGAGGAAGACGAGGACGCCCCGTCGAAGAAGGCCGTGGCCGCCTCGGAAGCCGGCGCGAACGGTGCGGCGGGCAAGCGCGGCGCCGTCTCCGGCGTGGGGCTCGCGGGCAAGGCCGCGTTCTTCCTGTTCCTCTACCTGGAGGTCATCGACGCGTCCTTCTCCTTCGACGGCGTCATCGGCGCCTTCGCCATCACCAACGACATCTTCGAGATGGCGCTGGGTCTGGGCATCGGCGCGATGTACATCCGTTCGCTGACGGTCTTCCTGGTCCGCAAGGGAACCCTGGACGACTACGTCTACCTGGAGCACGGCGCGCACTACGCCATCGGCGCGCTGGCCGTCATCCTGCTCGCCACGATCAAGTACGAGATCAACGAGGTCATCACCGGCCTGGTCGGAATCGTGCTGATCGGGCTGTCCTTCTGGTCATCCGTGCGCAAGAACCGCAAGGAAGGCAAACCGGAGCAGGACTCCGCGGCAAAGTCGGAAGTTGCCTCCGGAGTGTGACGAGGGTCCGATTGAGGAACGCTCTCAGCGGGGCGGCCATGGAGTGCTCACTCCATGGCCGCCCCGCGGCCGTACCGGGCCACGGGGCGGCCGGGACAGCCGGGACCAGCAGCAGTCGGGCCGTCGGGCCATCGGGGCGGGCGGCCTTCGGGTCGGATCGATGGGGTGGGGCAAGGTGTCGTTCTTGGACAACTGGCGTCGGGGCGGGACGCCGAAGTTCGAAGCCGGTGGCGCGTCGTACGTGGTCGAGCTGACCAAGCGCAATCCGGTCGTCTCGCTGACGAAGCAGGGCGCGGCCTCCGGGCACCTGCGGGTCAACCTGTCCTGGCAGATGCGTACGTCCGACATCGGGATGCGCGGTTCGCAGCGTGGCGGGAGCCTGCTGCGCAACCCGGTCAAGATGTTCAAGCCGGAGGTGGTGCAGGCGCAGGGGCCGGCGGTCGTCAAGATCGACCTGGACCTGGCCTGCCTGTACGAGCTCAAGGACGGCACCAAGGGCGTGGTGCAGCCCCTCGGCAACTTCCTGGGGGACATCAACGCCGCGCCGTACGTGAAGCTCAGCGGCGACGACCGGTTCGGCTCGCCCTCCGGTGAAACGCTCTACATCAACCTCGACCACCGCGACGAGATCAAGCGCCTGCTGATCTTCGTCTACATCTACGACGGCACACCGGCCTTCGACCGCACCCACGCCGTCGTGACGCTCTACCCGAGCAACGGCCCCCGCGTGGAGATCAGCCTCGACGAACGCGCGCCACAGGCCCGCTCCTGCGCCATCTTCATGCTGGAGAACAACAAGGGCGAACTCACCGTCCGCCGCGAGGTGAAGTACGTCTACGGCTTCCAGTCCGAACTGGACCGCCTCTACGGCTGGGGCCTGCAGTGGGGGCGGGGGTACAAGTCGAAGGTGTGAGGGGTGGGGCGCGGGGGCGGGGGGGGCGCCCCCGGGGGCCCGGGGTCCTGGGGCCCTGGGCTTGGGGTGCGGCCACGGCCATGGCCATGGCCGCGCAGCGGCGTGACCTTTGGCCGGCGCCGCGCGCCATGGTCGCTCAGCGACTGCGCCTGCCAGGCGTCACGACCTCCTCGGCTGTGATGGTCGGCCGTTCCCCCTCCGTCAACGGTGCTGGAACTGCGGCCCCTGCGGCGGGAGGACGAAGTTCGGGTCGAATCCGGGGGCCGGTCCGGGTCCGGGGCCGGGCGGCTGCTGCGGGTAGCCGTAGCCCGGGGGCGCCGGTACGGCCGGGGCCACGGGGCCCGTCGGATACGGCTGGTGCTGGGGCTGCTGCGGCGGCTGCGGATAGCCGTACGAGGGCTGCGGCTGCTGCGGCATCGGCCCGGGGTACCCGTACGCGGGCTGGGCCGGGGGCTGCGTCGGAGGCGGCGGGATGTTTGGAGCGTTCTGCGGATAGCCGTAGCCCCCGCCGGTGGGCGACGGCTGAGGCGGGAACGCGGCGGCCGGCGCGGCCGCGTGCGGGGCAGTCGCGGGCGGAGCGGCGGGCGGCGGCAGCGGGAAGGAGTCCGGGTCCGCCTGCGGGGCGGGGGCCGGGGGTGCGGACGGTGCCGGGTTCGAGCCCGGGACCGGGGCAGAGGTCGGGGCCGGGGGCTGGTTCGGCGCCTGGTTCGGTGCCTGGCCCGGGGCCGAGGCCGGGGGCGTTGCCGCCGCAGGCGGCGTCGCCGGGGCCGGTGCCTGGTCCGGGTTCGGGCCCGGGTTCGGGCCCGGGTCGGGAAGGTGCTGCGTCGCGGCCTCAGGATCCGCTGGGGGCGACAGCGCCTCCGTCTCCCCGGAACCGTTCGACGAGGAACCGTCCGGTGAGGAGCGGTCCGACGAGGAGCGGTCCGACGAGGATCGGTCCGGCGAAGCCGTGGCGACGGCCGGCTCGGACGCGGCCGTGCCGGCGCCCGAAGCCGCGGACTCGTCCTCTTCCTCCACCGAGATCCCGAACTCGGTGGCCAGGCCGATCAGCCCGTTCTCGTACCCCTGTCCGAGCGCACGGAACTTCCACTGATCGCCGCGCCGGTACAACTCGCCGCAGATCAGGGCCGTCTCCTTGCCCGTCTCCGGGACCACGTCGAAGACCGCGACCGGTTCGTCGTCCGACGAGGAGGCGTCGTGCAGCAATACGCGCAGATCCCGTACCTGGGCGAAGGTCCCGCCGTCCGCCGACGCGGTGAGCATGACGCGGTCCACCGACGCCTCAAGCCCGGACAGGTCCGCCTCGATCGTGTCCGCCACTCCGTCGGCCAGTTGCACCTTCGGCAGGTGCCGCACCAGGCCGCTGGGGTGCCGCGGCTGGTTGTAGAAGACGAAATCAGCATCGGAACGCACGCGTCCGTCGGCGCCGAGAAGCAGGGCCGAGGCATCTACATCGCGCACTCCGGCGCCGGGGGTCCAGCGCAGTACGGCCCGGACCGCCGTGGTGTCGAGGGGTACGTTCGACCCTTTCAGCATCGCGTGCGTCATGTTCGTAATCCTGCCTTCCCGAAGGTCGGGGGGACAACGCGGGGGCCTTCCCGGCGTGGCCCGCCCGGCGCTCGCGCCCCCTGGGCGTCGCATGCGGGTTACGCGCTTTTCACCTGGGCGGGAACTTTCCCGCCGCGACCGCACGTACGATTACCGGCCGGATCCAGACAGCGAGTCGCCGCGGGGTGGCCCCGGCCCCGCCTGCTCACGGGGAGTTCTATGCGTCACTTTGGGCACCTTGCGCCCGATATCCGGAACGCTTTGTTCCACCAGGAGCCGGTCGAGTTCACCGCCGACTCCCCGCCCGCCACGCTCGCGGCCGCCCTCGGCGCGACGCTCTACAGCCCTGCCACCCGTCCACGGCTCGCCGAGGACATCGTCAAACAGGCCGGCCGTGGAGTGATCTCCATGGTGCTGTGCCTGGAGGACTCCATCAGCGACGCGGACGTGGTCGCCGGCGAGGAGAACCTCGTACGGCAGTTCGCGGTCCTCGCTGAGGAGGCCGAGAAGGGCACGGACCTCCCGCTGCTGTTCATCCGGGTGCGCGCGGCTGCGCAGATACCCGACCTGGTGCGCCGACTGGGCCGTGACGTGCAACTGCTGTCCGGATTTGTGCTTCCCAAATTCACCGAAGAGCGCGGTGTCCCGTTCCTGGAGGCGCTGACCGGCGCGGAGGCGGAGTGCGGGCGGCGGCTGTTCGCGATGCCGGTGCTCGAATCGCCCGACCTGCTCCACCTGGAGAGCCGCGGCGAGACACTGCGGGGCATCGCGCGCACGGTGGACAAATACCGCGACCGCATCCTGGCGCTGCGGCTCGGCGTCACCGATTTCTGCTCGGCCTACGGTCTGCGCCGCGCCCCCGACATGACCGCGTACGACGTGCAGATCGTCGCCTCCGTGATCGCCGACGTGGTGAACGTGCTCGGCCGGGCGGACGGTACCGGATTCACGGTCACCGGCCCGGTGTGGGAGTACTTCCGCCTGCACGAGCGGATGTTCAAGCCGCAGCTGCGGCAGAGCCCCTTCCTGGGCCGGGCGGAGGAACTCCGGACCGCCCTGATCGAGCACGACATGGACGGGCTGCTGCGCGAGATCGAACTCGACCGCGCGAACGGCCTGCAGGGCAAGACCTGCATCCACCCCTCGCACGTGGCACCGGTGCACGCGCTCTCGGTCGTCAGCCACGAGGAGTTCAGCGACGCCGTGGACATCCTGCGGCCGGAGCGGGGCGCCGGCGGCGTACTGCGCTCCGCCTACACGAACAAGATGAACGAGATCAAGCCGCACCGCGCCTGGGCCGAGCGGACCCTGCTGCGCGCCGACGCCTTCGGTGTCGCCCGCGAGGGCGTCGGCTTCGTGGAGCTGCTGGCGGCCAGCCTTCCGCACACCTGAGACGGCGAACGGTTCAGGAGACCTGGCGGTTACCGCCCCACCGGGCCGACGACGCCCAGGAAGCAACGGACGATGACGACGGCGGAAGAGACGAAGGAGACGGGCACAGTGGTGTGGACGGGAGAGTGGGTCGCCCAGCGGCTCGGGGTCTCGCTGAGCGGCGGCGCAGAGCTGCCCCGGCTGCTGGGCCTGGCGCTGCGGCGCAACCCCAAGCGGGCTCACCTGCTCGTGTCGAACGTGCTCGGCAAGCACGTGCCGCAGCGACCGGACATGGTCCACGGCGCCGGCCTCGGGCTGGGGCGCCAGGTCCGTGACCTGCTGGGCGACACCGAAGCGGCGCGCGCCGTCGTCCTGGGATACGCCGAGACCGCCACGGGCCTCGGGCACAGTGTCGCCGACGGCCTGGGTCTCGCGCCGTATCTGCACTCCACCCGGCGGCCGGTCGCGGGTGTCGAGCAGGCGGGCGGTTTCGAGGAGGAGCACAGCCACGCGACCTCGCACCTGCTGCTGCCGGAGAACCCGGCGCTGCTGGCCGGCGACGGCCCCCTGGTCCTGGTCGACGACGAGTTCTCCACCGGCCGCACGGTCCTGAACACCATCAAGGCCCTGCACGCCCGCTTCCCCCGCGAGCGGTACGTCGTCGTCGCACTGGTCGACATGCGCTCGGACGCGGACCGCGCCCACCTGGAGAAGTTCGCCGCGGACCTCGGCGCCCGGGTCGACCTCATATCCCTGGCCGCCGGAGGCGTACGGCTCCCCGCCGACGTCCTCGAACGCGGCCAGGCCCTCGTGGCCGCCCATCAGAGCGCGACACCCATGCCGACGGCCGGCCCCACGCCGGCCGGCCAGGCTGCGGAGCCCGCGGCGCCGGGCGGCCCGACGCGAGCCGTACGCATCGACCTCGGCTGGCCGGAAGGCGTACCGGACGGCGGACGCCACGGCTTCACCCCCGGCCACCGAGCCCGGCTGGAGGCCGCGCTCCCCGGTATGGCGGCCCGGATCGCCGCCGGTCTCGCCGGCGCCCGCCGGGTGCTGGTTCTCGGCAACGAAGAGCTGATGTACGCGCCGCTGCGCCTCGCCGGAGCCCTGGACGACTCCGTACCGGCCGAGGTGTACTTCTCGACCACCACCCGCTCGCCGGTACTCGCCGTCGACGATCCCGGCTACGCCATCCGCACCCGGCTGGCCTTCCCCGCCCACGACCGGCCGGCCGACGGGCCGGGGGAGCGGTACGCGTACAACGTCGCGGCCGGCGCGGACCCCCAGCGGCGCTTCGACGCGATCGTCGCCGTCACCGACTCGCACGGCGACACCCCGGAACTCCACGGCACCGACGGGCTCCTGAGCCGACTCGCGCCCCACACCGACCGGCTGCTGCTCGCCGTCATCCCGTCCTACACACCGGCGTACCCGCTGCCGCAGACGCCGGAGCCCGCCCCGAAGCCCATGCCCCACGCCACGCGACGACAGGTCTGACCGATGCCCCTCCCCGAGCCGCTGCGCGGCCCCGCCTTCTCCTCCTACGCCCCCGACGAGGTCGGCTGGCTGCTCCAGGACCTGTCCTCGATCAGCCTGGAAGCGCCGACCGAGGAGCGCGAAGAGGCGATACAGGCCGGTGGCGCGCACTACGCCGAGTCGCTGCCCGTCGAGTACCAGCCGAGCGAGGACTACCAGGCGCTCTTCCACAGCGCCCTGAAGACGTCTGCCGACCGCATCGCGCGGGCGGTCGGCACCGTCACCGAGACGGTGATCGCCGAACGCTCCCCCCGCCCGGTACTGGTCTCGCTGGCCCGCGCCGGCACTCCGGTGGGCGTCCTGATGCGCCGCTGGGCCCTGCACGCCCACGGGCTCGACCTGCCGCACTACGCCGTCTCGATCGTGCGCGGACGCGGCATCGACACCACCGCGCTGCGCTGGCTCGCCGCCCACCACGACCCGGCTGACGTCGTCTTCGTGGACGGCTGGACCGGCAAGGGCGCCATCACCCGTGAATTGACCCAGGCGTTGCGCGACTTCTCCGGTTTCGACCCGCGGATCGCCGTGCTCGCCGATCCCGGCGGCTGTGTGGACACCTACGGCACCCGCGACGACTTCCTCATCCCCTCCGCGTGCCTCAACTCGACCGTCTCGGGCTTGATCTCGCGCACCGTGCTCCGCGACGACCTGGTGGGGCCCGACGACTTCCACGGCGCCAAGTTCTACCGCGACCTCGCGCCGGCCGACCTGTCGCGGGTGCTCATCGACACGGTCGCCGCGCGGTTCGACGAGGTCGCCGAGCAGGTCGCCGCCGATGCGAAGGAACTGGCGGCGGCCGACCGGACGCCCACGTGGGCGGGCTGGGCCGCGGTCGAGCGGATCAGCGAGTCCTACGGCATCCACGACGTCAACCTCGTGAAGCCTGGCGTCGGTGAGACCACGCGGGTACTGCTCCGGCGCGTCCCCTGGAAGATTCTTGCCCGGCGCGGCGCCGGAACGGATCTGGATCATGTGCGTCTCCTGGCTGAACAGCGAGGCGTGCCCGTCGAAGAGGTCGACGAACTCCCCTACACCTGTGTCGGTCTGATTCACCCCCGCTTCACGCGGGGCGCGACGGGTGCGGACGGCAAGGCGGTGACCGCGCCGTGAGCACGATCGTCGCCAGCGACCTGGACCGCACCCTCATCTATTCGGCCGCCGCCCTGGACCTGGCCCAGCCCGACTCCGAGGCGCCCCGCCTGCTCTGCGTCGAGGTCTACGAACACAGACCGCTCTCCTACATGACGGAGACGGCGGCGCACCTGCTCGCCGGCCTCGCCGACGCCACCACGTTCGTCCCCACGACCACGCGCACCCGCGAGCAGTACGGACGCATCCACCTCCCGGGCCGCGCCCCGCGGTTCGCCATCTGCGCGAACGGTGGCCATCTGCTCGTCGACGGAGAATCCGACCGTGACTGGCAGCGCACCGTCGCCACCCGGCTGAGCGCGGAGTGCGCCTCGCTCGCCGAGGTCCGTACCCACCTTCTGCGGACCGCCGACCCGGCATGGCTGCTCAAGGAACGCGTCGCCGAGGACCTCTTCGCCTACCTCGTCGTCGAGCGCTCGCTGCTGCCGCAGACCTGGGTCAAGGAACTCGCCGAGTGGGCGGACACCCGCGGCTGGACCGTCTCGCTCCAGGGCCGGAAGATCTACGCCGTACCGAAGCCGCTGACCAAGAGCTCCGCCGTGGCCGAGGTGGTCCGCCGGACCGGAGCCGCGCAGGTGCTCGCCGCCGGTGACTCCCTGCTGGACGCCGATCTGCTGCTGGCGGCGGACCGCGGCTGGCGCCCCGGCCACGGCGAGCTGGCGGACTCGGGGTGGAGCGCGCCGCACGTCACCGCGCTGGAAGAGCGCGGAGCCGCGGCAGGCGAGGAGATCCTGCGGGCCTTCACCCGCGGCGCCGCTGCCCCCGACCGCTCTTGCTGAGCCGTACGACGAGGAAGGCCAGGACGGCCAGCATGGCGGCCACCAACACCACCTTCGAGTACGCATCCACATAGCCGGTCACTTCCTCCCAGTTCTCGCCGAGCGCGTAGCCGGCGAGGACGAAGATCGAATTCCAGATCAGGCTGCCGAGTGTGGTCAGGACGAGAAAGGCCGGTATCGACATCCGCTCGATGCCGGCCGGGACCGATATCAGGCTGCGGAAGATCGGCACCATCCGGCCGAAGAACACCGCCTTGTTGCCGTGCCGTTGGAACCAGCGCTCCGTCTTCTCGACGTCGGAGACCTTGACCAGCGGCAGCTTGGCCGCGATCGCGAGCATCCGGTCCCGGCCGAGCAACGCGCCCACGCCGTAGAGAGCCAGGGCACCGAGCACCGATCCGAGCGTCGTCCACAAGAGCGCGGAGAACAGGGTCATCCGGCCCTGTCCCGCCGCGAAGCCCGCGAGGGGCAGAATCAGCTCGCTCGGCAGCGGCGGGAAGAGATTCTCGGCGGCGATCGCCAGGCCCGCGCCGGGCGCGCCGAGGACGTCCATGAGTCCGGTGATCCAGCTGGTTTCCGCGTGTTCGTTCATGCTTCGACGCTAGAAATTCGCGCCCGCCGCCACATTGCGGAAAACCGCACGGAACACTGCGGTTTTCCGCAGTGCGGTGGGGTCGGCGCAGCCACTAGCGTCTCGATCATGCGGGGGATGGCACGGCGCGGGATGCGCCTCACGGTCGGATTGTTGGTCGGCGCGGGCACGGTGGCGGTCGAGCTTCCGTTCATCGCGCTCTCGGGGCTCGCGCTGCTCTGCGTCTTCGTCTGGCCGCGCGGGAGACGCAAGGTGCTGGAGCCGGTGACGGCCATAGCCCGGTGGCTCACCGAGTCGGCGCGCCGCCGGCTGCGGTTCGGCGGAGCCGACTTCTCCTACGGGTACGACGACGAGCGGGCGCTCAAGTACCTGGCGGTGCGCTGGCTCTTGGGGCTCCTGGGCGCGGGGGTGGTGCTCGCTGTTCTCATGGGGGCGACCGTCGTCGTCTGGGCGTCGACAGCTTGGATGTTCTCCCACGTCGAGCATCCGGTCGATGTCGCGGAGACCGGCGTGGGCGCCTTGTTCCTGCTCTTCCTCAGCCTGCAGGCGGTGTTCGGGGTGGCGACCCTGGAGGCCCGGCTGGCCCGCCACTTCCTCGGGCCCACGCACGAGAGAGAACTGCAACGCCGGGTCGCCGAACTGGCCTCCAGCCGGGCCGGGGTCGTCGCCGCGGTCAACGACGAACGCCGCCGTATCGAGCGCGACCTGCACGACGGTGTCCAGCAGAGGCTGGTGGCTCTCGGGATGCTGCTCGGGCGCGCGTTGCGCAGCAAGGACGAAGCGCACGCGGCCGGGCTGCTGCGCCAGGCTCATGCGGAAAGCCGCCAAGCGCTGACCCAGCTGCGTGAGGTCGCCTGGCGTATCTACCCGACGGTGCTGGACGAGGCCGGACTGCAGGCCGCGCTGGAAACCGTCGCGGAGCGTTCCGCGGTCCCGGTCCGGCTGACCTACCGCCTCACACAGGAGCCCGAGACCGCCGTGGCGACCGTCGCCTACTTCGTCGTCTCCGAGGCGGTGACCAACGCCGTCAAGCACTCGTGCGCGGAAGGAATAGCCGTCACCGTCGACCGAGAGGAGAACATCCTGTCCGTCCGGATCCAGGACGACGGCTGGGGTGGTGCCAACGCCTCCGGGAGCGGTCTGTACGGTCTGGCCCGCCGGGTCGCCGCCCTCGACGGCCGGTTACGGGTGGACAGCCCGGTCGGCGGACCCACCACTATCACCGCGGAGTTGCCGTGCGCGTAGTACTTGCAGACGATTCGACCCTGCTGCGGGAGGGCCTCGTGCGACTGCTGACGGAGGAGGAGCACGAGGTGACGGCCGCGGTCGGAGACGCCGCTGAACTGATGACCGTACTGGAGCGCGCGCCGGCGGCGCAGCGGCCCGACGTGGTGGTCGTGGACGTACGGATGCCGCCCACGCACACGGACGAAGGGCTGCGGGCGGCGGTGCAGATCCGTGAGCGCTGGCCGGATGTCGGTGTGCTCGTCCTGTCGCAGTATGTCGAGCGGAGGTACGCCACCGAGCTGCTGACCGAGGACAGCGAGGGAGTCGGCTACCTGCTCAAGGACAGAGTCGTACAGGTGGACGAGTTCCTGGACGCGCTGGAACGGGTCGGCTCCGGAAAGGCGGCCTTCGACTCGGAAGTCGTACGCGTCCTGTTCTCCCGCAGCAGCCGCACCGACCCGCTGAACTCGCTCACCGCCCGCGAGCGTCAGGTACTCGCCCAGATGGCCGAGGGGCACACCAATGCCGCCATCGCCGGGAGGCTGCACATCTCGCAGAGCGCGGTGGAGAAGCACACCAACGCAATCTTCGACAAGCTCGGTCTGACCGGCACTTCGGGCTACTCTCGCCGCGTCCTGGCCGTACTGCGCTACCTGGGGACCTGAGGAGCACCGGTGACCAAGAACAAGACCACCACGATCACGGAGGAGCTGTACGACTACGTCCTCGCGCACAATCCGCCGTTGGACGCCGTGCAGCGAGAGCTGGTGGAGACCACACATCAGCGCCTCCCCGACCAGGCACAGATGCAGTCGGCTCAGGAACAGGCCCCGCTACTGGCCTTCCTGGCTCGCCTGTGCGGGGCGCGCCGGATCGTGGAGGTCGGTACCTTCACCGGCTTCTCGGCCCTGGCGCTCGCACAGGCCTTGCCCGAGGACGGCGAGCTGATTGCCTGCGACATCTCCGAGGAATGGACGGCGTACGGCCGTAAGGCGTGGGAGAAGGCCGGCGTGGCCGACCGGATCGACCTGCGCATCGCCCCCGCACTGGACACACTGCGGGCGATGCCCGCCGAGCCGCACATCGACTTCGCGTACCTCGACGCGGACAAGGACAACTACATCCCGTACTGGGACGAGCTGATCCCGCGCCTGCGGCCCGGGGGCTTGATCGTCGCGGACAACGTCCTCTTCGGCGGGGCTGTCGTCGACCCACAGGCGGAAGGGGCCGCCGCGGCGATCAGAAAGTTTAACGAGCACGTCAAGGCGGACGAGCGGGTGGAGGCGGTGATGCTCACCGTGGCAGACGGACTGACGGTGGCGCGAAGGTTGTGAGCGGTGCGGCGGCTGGTGCGGGCGGAAGCCCCGGCCCCCGGATCGATCGTCGGGACTACGGCCACCACCGCACTGCCGGCGCTAACGGCGCTACTGCCGCCACCGGTGCTGCTGGCGTCGACGGTACTAACCGCAGCAGCCGCCTCCGCAGCAGCCGCCGCCTGCGCCGCCGCCGGGCGCTTGGGCGGGGGCCGCGGCGGTGCCGCCGACGGCGACCGTGGACAGCAGCTTGACCGTGTCCTCGTGACCGTCCGGGCAGGTGGCCGGGGCGGAGGACTCAGCCATCGGGCGGTTCAGCTCGAAGGTCGAGCCGCAGGAACGGCAGCGGTATTCGTAACGAGGCATGGCGACAGATTAGCCCGCGAGCGGGAGTTAGGGGGTGGGACGTGAGACGGAAGACAACCGGGTCAGCGTAGGACTGTGCCGGAAGGAGCGCTGAGCAGGACGAGTTCGGTACGGGTGGGCGTGCGCCTCCCCGGCCGCTGGTCGAGGAGGCGACTGGGAAAGCCGACCCCCGGCGCCCTTGGTCAAGGGCGCACCGACCCCGACAGCCACCGCTCGGGTGGACCGCTCGCTTACTGGAGCGTCATGGCGGGTGCGAGGCGATGTGGTGCGGTGCGAGGCGGTGCAGTGCGAGGCGGTGCAGTGCGAGGCGATGCGAGGCGATGCGAGGCAGCGCGGTGCGTGGCGTGCCTGCTGCTCCGGGGCCCTGGGGTGACGCGGACGGTCGGCGTTCACCATTCGGCGAAGGAACCGTCCGCGTGACGCCAGATCGGGTTGCGCCAGGTGTGCCCCCGTCGGTCGGCGGCTCGTACGGCCGGTTCGTCGACCGTCACACCCAGCCCCGGGCGGTCGGTGCGCAGGAGAGAGCCGTCGTGGAAGCGGAAGGGTTCCGGGTCGGCCACGTAGTCGAGCAGTTCGGCGCCCTGGTGGTAGTGGATGCCGATGGACTGTTCCTGGATGAGGAAGTTGGGGGTGGTGAAGGCGACTTGAAGGCTGGCGGCGAGGGCGACCGGGCCGAGTGGACAGTGCGGGGCGAGCTGGGCTCCGTACGTCTCTGCGAGAGCGGCGATCCGGCGCAGTTCGGAGATGCCGCCCGCATGTGAGATGTCCGGTTGGAGGATGGCTACGCCGGCTTGGAGAGGGGCCAGGAATTCCTGGCGGGTGAACAGCCGCTCGCCCAGTGCGAGGGGGATGTTGGAGGCGTTGACCAGGTCGGGGAGGGCGTGCAGGTGGTCGCAGAGGACGGGTTCCTCCACGAACATCGGAGCGTGCTCGGCCAGTAGGGGAAGGAGGCGTCGGGCGTTGGCGGGGGAGACGCGGCCGTGGAAGTCCAGGCCGAAGTCCCGTTCGTCCCCCAGCACCTCACGGGCGGTCTCGGCGCGGCGCAGGCAGTCACGTACCTCGGCGCGGGTGGCGACCGGTGTCATCGGTCCGCAGCCGTTCATCTTGACTGCGGTGAAGCCTGCCTCGACCTGGGCGGTCAGCGCGTCGCGGATCTCGTCCGGTGCGTCGCCTCCGACCCAGGCGTATGCGCGGACACGTTCCCGTACGGGGCCGCCGAGGAGCTGGTGGACCGGTACGCCGTACTGCTTCCCCTTGATGTCCCACAGAGCCTGGTCCAGCCCGGCGACGGCGGAGGAGAGCACCGGGCCGCCGCGGTAGAAGCCACCCTTCGTCATGACCTGCCAGTGGTCCTCGATGCGTGACGGATCCTGGCCGAGGAGGTACTCGGACAGGACCTGGACGGCGGCGCGCACCGGCTCGGCCCGGCCCTCCACCACCGGCTCACCCCAGCCGACGAGCCCCTCGTCGGTCTCCACGCGCACGAACATCCAGCGTGGAGGGGCCAGAAACGTTTCGACACGGTTGATCTTCACAGGCCGCCACCCTTCCTCTGACTGTGACTGCTCAGAGGCTGGCACTGGGTTGGCATGGGCCGGCATGTGGGGACAGGGGGCGGCAGGCGGCGGCGGAAATTGCCGTATGCCGGGCGTACCGTCATCACACGGCGTGCCTGCGGTGTTTCGGGTGGCGGTGATGGGCGCCCGTGGCGGTCGTGTACCGAGGTGTCGCGTGGGCGCCGGTGTGGGGCGGGAGGGGGCGGCGGGGCTGACGTTGCGCTACTTCCGGGTGGCGGGCGCGCCAGTACGGGTTGTCGTGCGACAGGCCGCCGGAGACCCGCCCGTACATGCCGAAGACCAGCAGCATCAGTCCGAGGACGAAGCTGAACAGGACGTTCTGGAGGCGGAAGGCCAGGTAGTTGAAGCCGGTTTCCAGGATGGCGAGGTTGACGAAGCCGCTCAGCAGGAACGCCATGCCGAGCACGATGTTGAGAGTGGAGGCAAAGTTTCCGCCGACCACCATGCCGCCGAAGAGCACCAGGCCCACGATGATCGACAGCACGCTCAGTGCCCCGTTGGTGTTCAGCCCGGCGACGGTGTCACCGCCGGTGTCGAAGAATCCGATCTTGTCGATCAGCCCGAGGGTGCCGAATGCGACCAGGACCAGGCCCATCAGTCCTGCACCGAAACGGTAGACCGTACTGAGCCGGTGATCGACAGGTAGGTGATCGTCGAGCCGCGTGTGCCGCACCTTGCCGCGGAGCGTCCGGGAGGGCCCGTGCAGAGCCTGGCCAGCGTCCATGTCCGGCCTCCTTAGCGCGATGAACCGCCTGGGCCGTGCTTGACTCCAGCATCCGCCTGTACTCGACGGGACGCCATAGTGGCAGGTCAGAGGCGCAGGAAGGGAGGGGAGGAGAGGGGAGGAGAGGGGAGGAGAGAAGGTGGGGCAGGGCCGGAGGGCGGAGGGAGAGCCTGAGCGTGGGAGGCGGGAGGGGCGGCGTGGGCGCCGGAAGCGGGAGGGAAGAGCCTGAACGCTGGAGGCGGGAGGGAAGAGCCTGAACGCTGGAGGCGGGAGGGGACAGCGGGAGGGGACAGTCTGAGCGTCGGGCGGAACGGCGGAGGCTGGGGCCGGGGAAGGGCCGGACGGTTCCCGTCGGCCGGCCCGAGGCAACTCAGCCCGCCGTGCCAACTCAGCCCGCCGCGCCAGCTCAGCCCGCCGCGCCACCGCCCCGTTCATCGCGGATCTCCTGAACGACCCGGGCCGCGGTCTGCCGTACCGCCTCCGTCTCGGTCAGGAAGTGCCACCAGTCCGGATGCCGCCCCTCCAGACCGGCGATCGCACGCTCCAGCCGCGCCACCGCATCGTCCAGCGGTCGCGCGTGCCGCGGGTCGGGCGTGCTGCGCCCCGCCATGGCCAGCCGCTGGGCGTCCCGTACGGCGAAGCGCGTACGCTCGACCTCCTTCTCGCGGTCGAAGGACACCTCGTCCAGCCGCCGCAGCCGGTCGCCGGCTGCCGAGACCGCCTCGTCGGTCGTGTTCAGCAGGGCCCGTACGGTCGCCAGCAGGCTCGTGGCGTCGGCCCACCGCTGCTCGTCCCGGGCCCGCTGGGCCTCCCGCACCTTGATCTCGGCCTGCGCGACGGCGTCCGCGGCCTGGTCCGGTACGTGCTGGAGGTCCTGCCAGCAGGCCGCACTGTAACGCCGGCGCAGTTCGCTCAGTACGGGGTCGACGTTGCCGGCGCGGGTCGTGATGGCCTGGGCCCGGGTGCGCAGGGACACCAGCCGTTTGTCGATCTCCGCGGCCTTCTCGGGCAGCCGTTCCGCCTCGGTCCGTACGGATTCGGCCTGGCGCAACACGTCGTCGGCGCGCCGGATCGTCTCCTGCACGCCGTGCTGCCCGGCGCCCTGGTTCAGCTTGGTCAGCTCGGGCGACAGGGCGGCCAGCCGGGCCGCCAGGTCATCGGCCTTGTAGCCCTGCGCGCGGACGGCGTCCAGGGCGTTGCTCGCGGCGAGCAGGGCCTGCCGGGCCCGTTCCACCGCCGGCGCGAGCCGTGCCAGCTGGGTCTCCGCCGTCTGCAGAAGCGGGCCGAGCCCCTGCGCGAAACGGTCGAGGTCGGCCTTGACCCGCTCCAGCTCCTCCTTGGCCCGGGTCAGGTCGGCGCGGGCCCGGGAGGCGGCGCCGGCATCGAGGTCGTCCCGGTCGAGGTCATGAGCGTCGACGGCGGTGATGTAGCCCTGGCTGACCTCGTCGATCCGCCGCCCGAAGTTCTCGTAGTCCTCCGCGGCCCGTCTGGCCGCCGGCGAACTGTCGACCGCCGTGATCGTCTCTATGGAGATCCGAAGATCGCGCTGCGCCGTGTCCAGCTCGTAGAAAGCTGCCGCCGCGGCATCCTTCGCGGCCTGCGCGTCCGCACGCTGGCTCTCCCCACGCCCGAACCAGCGCCGCGTACCCCCGCCCGCGAAGGCAGCCGGAACCGTGGCCGCCAGCAACGGCAACGGCAACAGGAGCAGGGTCATCGCGTCCCGGAACGCTCCCCTCCGAGGGCGACGGCGTACTGCACGGCGTGCTCGCTGCTCGTGCGGCTGCGTGTATGTCGCCGTCACATCCCTCTCCCGATCGCATCGCCCCAGGCCCGGCTGCCATTCTCCCACCCAGTAGGAACGAACACAGCGGCCGGTTGGTTCGCGATCCCGGGGCCCGGTTCACCGCTCCCGCCCGGGGCCGGCGCCCATGGTTTGCAGTACAGCCCCAAAAGCAAGGTAGTCTGTCGGCTCAGCCAGGGCGCATAGCTCAGCGGTAGAGCGCTGCTCTTACAAAGCAGATGTCACAGGTTCAAATCCTGTTGTGCCCACCATCCGTACCAGCAGGTACGGGCGTAAAGGCCCAGGTCACGGGGGTTCCCGACCTGGGCCTTCGTCATGATCTCCCGTTCTGCGCCCGCTCTGCGCCCGCTCTCAATACGGCCTGCGTACGGGGGCGTGTCTCCCAGACGTCTCCCAAATGATCAAGGCGTTACTGCAGGTCGGGACCGAAAGTACGAGGGCCCCTCCTGGAGGAGGGGCCCACTGCGAGCCGGGCGGCAGTGAAGGTGCCGCCCTCGACGACGCCCGGCTGAGCACACCCACAACTCTCGATCACCAGGCCGCCACGGGCCAGTGTTTACGTGTTGAGCAACGTAAGAAACACTGGCGCCCGTTTTCACCGTGCGTAAGGCTTGCGGGGTCTAGGGATCAAACGATCTTGAGGAGCCTCCATGGCACAGCCCACCCCCGCGCGCCTGCCCGTCATCATCGACACGGACCCCGGCGTAGACGACTGCTGGGCCCTCCTCTACCTCGCCGCCCAGCCGAGCGTCGACATCGTCGCCGTCGGCGCCATTCACGGGAACGTGCCCACGGACATTGCCGCCGCGAACGCGTTGCGGATCCTCGACGTAGCCAGCCTCACTGACGTACCCGTGGCCGTTGGCGCACCGGGGCCGCTCCAGCAGGCTTTGCAGACCGGACAGTTCGTGCACGGGCAGGACGGGCTCGGCGGCCACGCCGGACCACCGTCCACCCGCCGGCCGGTCGGCGAGTCGGCCGCCGAGCAGCTAGTGCGTCTGGCCCGGCAGCGGCCGGGCGAGCTGACGCTGCTCGCGCTCGCCCCGCTCACCAACGTCGCGATCGCGCTCCGGCTGGAACCCCGCCTGCCGCAGTTGCTTCGGCACGTCGTGGTCATGGGCGGAGCCATCGGCAGCCCCGGGAATCTGACCGCGTGGGCAGACGCGAACATCGGTCACGACCCCGAGGCCGGCGAGACTGTCCTGCGCGCGGGCTTCAATCTGACGCTGGTGCCGATGGGTACGACCGCCAGCGCATGGGTGGACGGGGCCTGGCTGGACGAGGTCGCCGCGTCCGGCACGCCCGCGGCCCGGTACGCCACGCAGGTCCTCGACGACTACCTGGCCATGCACGCGAGGGTCAACGACGGCCGTCGTGGCTGCGTGATGCACGACCCTCTCACCGCCGCCATCATGCTCGACCCCGCGCTTGCCACGTACGAGGAGCGCCAGGTCGTCGTCGAGTTGGTGGGCCACGCCCGCGGCGCGACTCTCGTCGATGCCCGGGTCGGCTTCCCGCCGGAGATGTCCAGCATCACCGACGGGCGCCGGCCCATACGGATCGCGATGACCGCAGACGCGGTCACCGCGATGGAGCGAGTCCGCCAGGCCCTCACGGCTCCGGCGGCCTCGTAGCCCCGAGCCGCTCCCGAAGCGCGGCCGCCCGGGGATCCTCCAGCATCGTGAAGATCCGGATAGCGCGGTGCCACGCTTCCTGGGCTTCGTCCTGCCGCCCCAACTCGGCCAGAAGGTCGCCACGCTGCTCGTGCGCGTCGGCGATTCCCCACTCGTCCGCCGCGGCCTGGCGGCTGGCGATGCTGTGCCCCAGGCACGTGAGGGCGTCGTCCAACTCGCCACGGGTCCGGTGGGCGCCGGCGCGCCGGGCCCACAGCATGCCTTCGCCGTAGTGGTCCCCCAGCTCTCGGGCGAGGGTGAGGGAGGCGTCGAAGGCCTCTTGCGCGCGGTCGCGGTCGCCGAGGTGGGCGTGTGTCTCGGCGAGGCAGGCCAGAAGCACACTCTGGCCATGGCGGTCGCCCGACGCCTCGAAATGCCCGAGGGCCGCCTTGAAGTGTCTGAGAGCCTGCGCCGGTTCGGTCTCGTCGGTGGCGATGAAGCCCAAGCACGCTTGGCACCAGCCCTGCCCGTGGCGGTCGCCGAGTTGCTCTCGAATACGGAGGGCGTCCTGGGCGTAGTGTCGGGCGCGGTCGGTGTCGCCGGCCTGCCTGTGGCCGTCGGCCAGGTTCAGGGCGGTCCACGCCTCCGCCGCACGGTCGCCAGCGGCGACCGCGGCCTGTAGGCCCATCTCATGGCTGTCGATCCACAGGGTCCAGGGCTTCCTGATCAGCAACCAGTTCCACAGCCTCGTCGGGATCTGCCAGGCAGCGGGCATGCTGTGACGCGAGGCCAGCCGGATGACGGGCAGGAGATTGTCGACCTCGTCATCGCACCACTGCGACGCATCCTCGGGGGCGACGAATCCCAGAGGCTGCGTCCCGGTGGGCGGATCGGTGAGCAGGTCGATCGGGCGCTGCGGGGCGATGACGTAGGCGGCCCGGTCCACGGTGTGCGCGTACCAGCCCACGAGCCGCTTCACTGCCGCCGTACGGCTCTCCTCGCTCAGATCGGCGGCCAGCTCCGCGGCGTACTCGCGCAGAAGGTCGTGCGCGCGAAAGCGGTCCGCCCCGACCTCCTCCAGCAGGTGCACCGCCACCAGCGCGTCGAGCTGCCGCCGTGCACGAGCAGCGGCACGACCGAGCAGGGCCGCCGCCGCATCGGTGCTGATCGTGGACCCGGGATAGAGACCAAGCAGACGGAAAGCGCGTGCGACATCAGGCGCCAGGTCCCGGTAGGAAGCGGCCAGTATGGGCCGGACCGCCAGGTGCGGGTCGTCCGCGTCCGCCAGCGCGTCCAGCCTGTCAGCATCCAGCTCAGCGACGGTGCTGGCCACGGTGCGATGCGGGTGAGCAGCCAGGCGCTCCGCGGCAATCCGTAGAGCGATCGGCAGGTGGACACAGCGCTCGGCCAGAGCGCGGCTGGCGTCCGGGTCCGCGTCGGCTCGGGGGCCGAGCACCGCCCTCAGTAGATCACCGGACTCGTCCGGTGTCATCGGGCCGAGGCAGACGCGATGAGCCCCAGTCCGCAACGTCAAGCGGGTGAGGCGGCGCCGACTCGTGACGATGACGACGCTCGCAGGTGCCCCGACCAGCAGCGGCTCGACCTGGTCAGCGTCAGCCGCGTTGTCCAGAACGAAGAGGGAGGGCCGCCCCTCTGCCAGCGTACGCACGATGGCGGCGCGCTCTTCGAGGCCGGGCGGAATACGATCTGCTGCGACGCCGACCGAGAGCAGGAATCGCTCCAGGACCTGAGCCGGAGCGACCGGCCTGCCGTCCAGCGCGTGGCCCTGCAGGTCGGCGAAGAACACGCCACCGGCGAACTTGTGGGCAACCTTGTGTGCCCACTGCACGGCGAGCGTGCTCTTGCCGACACCGGCTGGCCCGTCGATGGCGACGATGCACGAGCCGGCGGCGGTGGCCGGGTCCTCCAGGGAGCTGTCCAGGTCGCGCAGGTCGCGGACGCGGCCGACGAAGTGTCCAGCGACGGGAGGGAGCTGGGAGGGGCGGAGCAGCCCATGCACGTCCGGCTGTGCGGCCTGGGCGAGCGCGGTGAGTTCCGTACCCGTACCGAGGAGACCGTCACACCGTTCGGCGAATTCCAGCCCGGGGGCGACCTTGCCGTTCTCGACGCGGCTGATCCAGCCAGGCGTGTAGGACAGCGCGCGCGCCAGGCCACGGCACGAGTACCCGGCCGCTGACCTGCGGGTTTTTAGGACTTCCCCGAATCTTCTCGCCCCGGCTGGGTTGCTCATGGCACCTGCCCTCATGTCGGTGTGGCCGATTGTCATATGCCGAACGTCTGTGCGGTATCCCCAGAGCTGAGGCCGGGAGCACCTTCGGGAGGTCGTCGGCTTTACGCGGCCAAGCCGACGAACCGCTCAAAGGGTGCGGGCCGGCCGTCAGGAAGTGACGGCCGGCCCGCCCGTCCCACGCCCACCCACGGGGGTGATCGCTGTGGCGAGGGACGTAAGGAGCGGCTGCCCGGCGCCGTAGCTACGCCGAGCAGCCGCCGCGGGGCCCTGGACTGCTCCGTGATTGCCAGCCGGAACCCGCGTCCGTGCCAGCCTGAGAGGCTGGCACGGAAGTTCTGCGTACGGTCTCAGTAGCGGTGCGGACGACATTCAGCACCGCCGCCAGGCGCTGCGGCTGCGCCAAGTAGGCGCCGCGCCACGGCTGAGGCTTCGCCCACCGCACCCCCTCCATACGGCGGGCGTGGGGCACGATCAAGGACCCAGACGTACGCACCACGACCGCCGGCTGGAGGCGCTGCCACAACCAGGCGGCAGGGTCGGCGCTGCCACGGGGAACGAGCCACCAGGCCCGGTGATGCCGCGGATCGACGATCGCGGGCGCCTCCACGTGCCGCAGCCGAAGGACCCAGGCGGCCGTCTCGGCCGGGACCTCGACCACGTCCCAGGCGTCCCCGATCGGCATCACAGTTGTGCCGTCGCCGGGCGAAGCCATCCACGGCTCGCTCATGTGGGGCACCTCCGGCTCTTCGACAGAAACTGCTGCCACTCTGTGTCCGTGAGCGACCACGGCGGCTGCCTCGCGCAGGGCTGGCATAGGAGCAGCGTCCAGCCGGGACCGGTCAGGTCGGCCTCGTGCACCTCGGCCAGCTTGTCGGTCCTGTCGGTTGCGGAGCAGTGGTTGCTGCATGTGTCAGCCACCGTCGCCTCCCGAGGCGACGCCGTAGACGAGTGCCATGATCAGCGCCGCGACGACGAGGACGTACACGGCCTGACGCCACCCGTCAGGCATCGGGACGGCCGACGAGCGCGGCGTGGGCCCGCTCGTCGGACTCGTCGAACGTGGTCGCGCAGTACCCACCGGCCTGCGCGACGCGCTGCTGCAGCGTGCTGCGCAGCTCGCTATCGCGGGCGAGGCGATCCCACGTGTGCACCAGGCAGATCACCTGCCGGCGGGGGGCCTGCGTCCGCATGATCTCCAGGAGGGCGGCGAGCCGAGGACGGTCGGTGCCCAACGCGTCATCGCCGCGGTCGATCCACTGGTCCGCGATCTGCCAGCCCCGGCGGTCGGCGTAGTTCCTGCACCCTGTGAGACGCATGTCGAGATAGGGGCTGCTTCTCGTGGCGTTGCGGTCGTAGATGAAGACGAGAGGCGTGTTCATGAGTGCATCCCTCGGGATCGCAGGTTGATCGAGTCCTCCAGCGCAGCGCGGAGGGCGTCCGCCTCGGTGAGCCAGTCGCCATCGCCGGGGCAGACCTTCCAGTGCACGCCCGGTCCCGCTGTGCGACGAGCAGGCGGTACCGCGAGGACAGCTCCAACGGAGAGGAGGCGGGTGTCAGGAACGTCCCACTGGTTGGCGGAGCCTGGCGCGATGAACCAGTACAAGGCGCACTGGGGGTCGTCGATGACGGCGCCGCACCGAGTGCCGAGGATCCCGATGGCGGGACCGCCAATGGAGTGCGGCACTCGAACCGCATCCCAACTGGCGCCGACCTCTGACAAGCTCTGGTCAGGCCCCAGACAGCTCGGCGGCGACATCGCGGCTCCTCGACCTCAGCGCTCGGAAGTGGAATGTGGCCAAGAATGGCCGCCTCGGCTTCCCTTGACGAGGACTTGAAGGGGACTTCTTGCGGCACCAAAGAGGACTTCTCTACAGCCTCACGGGTGACGGCTGGCCCTCTCGGGGACTTCCAAGGGACACTGGCGCCACCCCTTGAAGAGAGAGGTGCATTGTGCCGGGCAACCTCCGCCTCCGGGCCGCTCGCGTGGCGGCCGGATACCGCTCGCAGCGCGCGCTCGCCGAAGCACTCGGCGTCGACCCTCGGCAGGTGCGCAGGTGGGAGTCCGACACTCCGCCATGGCCGCAAGGCCCCTTGCAGAGCAAGCTGGTACGGCTCCTCGGGCAGGACATGCGGGCCCTCGGCTTCACACCGCCTGAAGGACACGAGGGCCCAGCCCCCGAGCGCCAGAGCCCAGCGAACATCCCCACCGGCGGCCGCCTCTCGGTCGTGCCGTCGCAGCCACCCATCACCATGCAACCGCCCAGCGTCGCGGTGGACTTCGCCACCGTGACGCGGGCCCACCGGCGGATGTACTGGTCGGTCGCTCCGGCGACCCTTCACCCAGCGGCCCTCGCACACGCCACCCTCGGGTGCGCGCTCCTGCCCGAGACTGCCGGGGAGACCCGCCGGGCCGTCGCCGCCGCACTCGCAGAGACGTATCTGCTCGCCGGGCGCGTGGAATTCTTCGACCTGCGCCTGCCCGACAGCGCTGGCCCAACGCTGCTGCAGGCTCTACAGGCTGCTGGCGAGGCTGATGACCACCTGCTTGGTGCGGCTGTGCTCGCTCACACCGCGTTCATCCCCGGCTGGGCCGGCGATCGGGACGCTGCCGTGGAGCGCATGGTCGCGGCACGCACCTACGCCCGACGCGGCTCAGCTCCGCCTCTGCTGATGGCGTGGCTCGACGCCGTAGAAGCTGAGTGCGAGACGCGCTGCGGGAACGTACGCACAGCCCTGCACCTCCTCCGGCACGCAGAGGACACCCTCGCCGCAGACGCGGAGGCCGACGCGGTGATGCCCGAATGGATGGACTGGTTCAGCCCCACGAGGCTGGCTGCGTTCAAGGGCAACACCCTGTGGAAGGCCGGGCACCTTCCACAGGCGCGGGCCACTCTCCTTGGCGTCCTGGACGACCTGCCAACGACCGAGATGAAGCAGGGCGCCGTGGTCCTCGGCGACTTGGCCGCCGTAGAGGCCGCAGCCGGCCAGCCCGAAGCGGCCTGCGAGTATGCACGCCGGGCTCTGGAGCAGTTGGAGGTGACCTGGTACGCGATGGGCATGGACCGCATACGGGAGGTCCGCCGTGCCCTGGCCCCGCACCAGCACGAGCAGTGTGTGCGGGACCTGGACGAGCGGCTGTACGGATGGACGACGACGGTCAGTGCCCTGGCGCGTTGAACTTCTTGATCGACTCCGGGAGATCGGCGAGCGACTCGATCCGGAACGTGGGCAGCTCGCGCGCCTCCGCGGTGTTCCACTGGATCGTCGCCCACGGACCGCGGTGGATGAGCGCCGTGTGCATCCCGCACGCGGCGCCCGGCCGCAGGTCGTTGTCGACGCGGTCGCCGACGTACAAGATCTCCCGGTTCTCGTACGGCACCACCTCGGCGACCCGCTCGAAGAACAACGGGTCGGGCTTGCTCGCGCCCCAGTCGTCCGAGGTACCGATCAGGTCGACGTCCTCGGTGAACAGCTCCCGCAGGATGCCGCCTGCCCGTACGGTCTGGTTGCCAGCGATGCCGAGCCACAGCCCGTCCGCTCGCAGCTGCGCGAGGGCCGGGCGTACGTCCGGGTACAGGTCGCTCTCGTCGAAGTGCTCCGGCTGGCCGGCCGCCGCGCGCGCCTCTCGCTGCTCGTACAGGTCGAAGCCCGGCTGGAACTCCTGGAAAGTCTCTCTGTAGTCGCGTCCCTGCGCGATCACCGCTCCGAACATCGCCGCGAACGTGTGACGCGGGACGCCGAGCCAGTCGGCCCATGTCCCGTACTCCCGCGTCTCGTCGACCAGGCACTCACCGACATCGAAGACCACAGCGCGAATCATGCGCGCATCCTACGGCCCCGGAATTACGGGGAGATTGTCAGTGCGCGCTCGTATCATCAGCGTCATGGCCAGCCTCTGCGTTCCCTCCCCAACCGCACCGCGGTCCGTGGCCGAGGTGAACCAGGAGATACGCGACTTCATGACGGCGCGGGCCGGACGCCCGTTGTGGCCGGAGGAGCAGACGGCGTACGAGCGTCTGCTGGAGGCTTGGGCGGCAGCAGCGCGAGGAGATTTGGCCACGAGCGCGTAAAATCGGCCAGTGGCTATCGAACTCACAGACGATTTGATCAAGCTGGAGACGGCCGCCTGGGCCGAGATCCAGGCGGGGACGCTCACCATCGAGACCGCCTCGGCCGTCCAGGCCGCCATCACCGCCCACGCCGAGGCGACCGGGCAGGGCCGTTACGAGGTCGAGCGGGAGCTGAAAAGGGTCGTGCGGCACCCGAGTCCTGAAGGTGAGTGAAAGGGGCGGCTTCGCCGCGCCGGGGGGAACGCGGCGAAGCCGTCCTTACTGTGACGCAGGCCCCTGGAAGCGGAACGAGGCGGCGCTCATTTTAGAATCGAACTCATGACCGAATTGCCGCCGGACCTGACACGCCTCCGCACCTTGGAGACGTGGCTCGGCATCCAGCTGGCGGACGTTCGGGCCCGTATTCAGCAAGTCGAGCAGCAGGAACGCCACCGCCCTGAGCCGATCCGGCCGGCGCAGCCCGACTGGCTGCTGGAGACCGCGCGGCTGAGCGGGCGCCGCGGCGATCCCCTGTACGTGCACGACGGCGCGTGTCGGGCCGGCAAGGGCAAGGCGATCACGCGTGAAGAGGCCATGCAGGCGCTCGTCCAGGGTGTCGAGCCGTGCCCCTACTGCCGGCCGGACACAGAGCTGGGCATCCTCGGCTGAGGTGCCGGCCAGCAGCCCGCGCCGTACGCTCGTACTCCCGCAGGAAGGCGAGCCCCATGCCCTCAGCGAAGGTCACCATCTCGTTCGGCCTGGTCACCATCCCCGTCTCTCTGACCCCGGCGACGGATGACGGCCCCGCCATTTCTTTCCACCGCATCCATACCAAGGACGGCGGCCGGGTCCGGAATCTGCCGACTTGCAGCCTCGATGGTGAAGAGGTCCCCCGCGAGGACATCGGCCGAGGCTATGTCACCGGCGACCGCGTCGTGCCGGTCACCGACGAGGACCTTGACCGGCTACCCCTTCCGACGGCGAAAGTGCTGACGATCTTGTCCTTCGTCGACTCCTCGGAGGTCGACCCGCTCCAGATCGGCCGTCCGTATTACGTCCACGCCGAAGGCCCGTCCGCGAAGCCGTACGAGCTGCTGCGCCGGGCGATGGAGGACCAGGGGCAGGTCGCGCTCGGGAAGGTGGCCCTGCGGGACCGGGAAACCCTCGCGATGATCCGCCCCATGAACAACATGCTGGTGATGCACGCCCTGCTCTGGCCCGACCAACTGCGCTCCCCGGCCGGCGTGGTCCCCGACCGCCCCGTAGAGATCACCGCGCAGGAGCTTCAGGCGGCGGAGGAGCTGATGGACTCGTACGGCCCGCTGGACGAGGAAGACCTTCGCGATCACTACCGCGAGGAGCTGGAAGAGATCATCCAAGCCAAGCTGGAGGAGCGCGAGCCCGAGGTCGAGGCCGAGAAGCCCGCGCCGGGCGGGAAGATCGTGGACCTGATGGCCGCGTTGGAGGAGAGTGTGCGCTCGGCCCGTCAGTCCCGCGGCGACACCGGCGAGGAGGCCACCGTCACCCCGCTGCGAGCTGTCCAGAAGGCCGTCGCTCCGGAGGAGACGCCGCCCGCCAGGAAGATTACGGGCTCCACCGCCAAGAAGTCCACGCGAGCCCCGAAGGCCACTGGCGGCAAGGCATCCACCAGCACGAAGAAGACGGCCAAGAAGACCGCGGGGAAGAAGACCACCGGCAGACGAGCCGGATAGCAACGCCGGAAGGCCCCGCCCTCGCCGGGGCGGTTGCGGCACGGGGGTCGTGTCGCCGCACGGGCTGATAGTTGATGGGACGGGATATGGCCCAGCCCGCGGTCGTACGGCCCGCTCCTTGCGTCGGGGCCGGTGTCGAACTCTAAGCAGCGCCATCGGACCGGGACGGATGCTGCCTGGGCTACCGAAGGTTAAACGAGATCCCGCCCTGGTTCCGATAGCTCCGAAATGAACGGAAGCGCCTCGGAGCTACGCCGGCACGCTGCATCTCGCGCTGAGGGCGCGATCCCCATAACGGGTTACCAGCATGCCGGTGTAGCTACCGAGGCGCAGGGCCTATCGGCGGGCTCGCCAGGCTGAGACCGCGCCACTCGCCGTGGTGCATGTCAGCAGGGCACCAATGACGATGCCCCACGCGTCACCACGCCAAAAACCGCTAGCCATCACAATGAGAGCAAGAACAAGCGAGATGGCGAGGAGTATCCGTCCGATAAGCATTATCAGCAATCCTTAAAAGCAGTCTTGGACGCCGTGGGCTGCCACTGCCGCTCCGCCCATGAGGGCTCCGGTAGCGGCCAGCGTCGTCCCGCCGCTGACCGGAGCCGCTACAACGCTACCAATAACGCCAAGGCCAGCCCCCATGGTTGCCACACCATCCCAGAAGCAGTTCGAGTTGGAGCGCTTGGCGCGCACCTTACCTTGGGTCGTCGCAGGGACCACGGTGCCTTCGATCGTGGAGCCCTTCACGTCAGCGATCTTCTGCGTGAGCTGGTCACCCTTGAGGGTCCAGGTGACCTTGTGGACCTTCCCGGCCTTGTCCTTGATGTCGACCCGCTTCATGCCGCCATCCAGCGTCCCGTCGGCCTTGAGGAATCGGACGCCGCGGTCGGTAAGGACCGCGTGGTCCCCCTTGGGCAGGTTGAGCTTGAACGTGGAAGTGGCCGCGAACTTCGCCACCTCACCACCCTTGGCAAAGGGATTTGCGGGCTTGCCCTGCGAAGCCGGAGCAGCAGCCGTGGCAGTAGCGGCCATAGAGGTCACGATCGCGGCGGCAGCCACGGTGGTGGCGAGGGCCGAACGCACGCCGAAGCGCATAAACATTTACCTTTCAATCATCTTCCGCCCCCATAACCGGGGACACACCCACCCTTGTTGACAAAAAGACCCACCCATATGGCGCGAGTCACAAATCAAGCAAACGCCCAGTAAAGATCATTTAGATACCGAGCAAAACACCCGATTAACGGTCCGGCTCGCGCCGCCAAAGTCCGATTTAAATGGAGATTCACCAATTAACCAATCGATCCCTGCCAACTTCGCCACGGCGCGTCACTTGAGCCCCGATGGCGCCGCTTTGTCCGGAACTGTGGTGCTCCATGCCTCGCAGCACGCATCACTTCGACACTGGCGTAGCCCTCGACGATCTGCCGTCGACCGATCCGGAACACAGGAGGAGAGCGCAAGGTCACCTCCGCCCGCCGGCATCGTCCCCACACGCCCCTGTACGGCGGCCGAACGATTCGCCGACTGGGCAGACATCGAAAAACGCCCCGCCCCTGCCGAAGCAGTGGGCGAGGCGCGGAGCCGTCCCTAAGCTGGCTGGTACTCGACGCGGGTGTGACCGCAGCCCGCGGCCAGGCGGCGCAGCGCGTCCCGCTCGGTCCGGTCCACGGTCAGCGCAGCTTGGTGCTGACCCGGTCGGCGGCGTACGTACAGCGCGCGTCGGCCAGCGGCGGCAGCCACTGGGCTGGGGCCTGGTCGGCCTTGGACCGGTTGGTCTTCGCGGTGACCGCGACGAGACCACGCTCGGCGCCAAGGTCGTTGGCGTACGCCTCGCGCGCGCCGCGGTCCACTGCGAGGCTCTGGAGTCCCACGCCTCCGCCAGAGGAACCATGTGTCGATGTCGAGGGCTCGGGGGTTCGTCACCGCCCCTTCCGGCGTTTGGCCGGAAGGGGAAAAGGCGTTCAGCGGCCGGCCGCGGTCCAGATCGTCACAGCCGCTCCGACCACCGACACCAGCACAGCGATCGACGGCAGCGGCCAACGCGACCGTTCAAGCGCATCAAGCCGGGTCTCGTGGTCAGCGAGTTGCCGGTCCGTTTGGTCGGAGCGCTGTACCAGCAGAGCCAGTGATCCGTCGACGCGGGCGAACCCCACGTCGACAGAGCTACGCAGGCGCTCCAACTCGACTGCCACGGCGGCCGGGTCCGACGGCGACGGATGCGTCGTCATCAGCACCTCCTACGGGATCAGTCTCGGCGTCCGGTCGACCGCGGACTCCGTGATGCCGGGCCCGACCGTGCTGCCGCCGCTGCTGGCTATGGCGGTGAGCAGGGCCAGAACCGCGGCGAGGCCAGCGGCCGAGAGCGCGCCGAGCCACGGGGCGTCGATGACGCCGGTCGCGCCGGCGCCGAGGACGGCGAGCAGGGACTGAGCGAACGTCCTGATGACGCGCTCGAAGGTCGCGCGCCAGAAGGCGGCAGTGTTCATGGTGATCCTCTCAGGGGGCTTCGAGCTGGTCGGTGATGGTCTTGGGAGCGGCCGCAGCGCGGTCACTCGGCGAGCCGGTCCGCGATCTTCTGGGCGACCGCCTCGGCGATCGCGGAGGCGAGGCCGGGGGCACTGGCCACCTTCTCGGCGAGCTTGGTCATCTGCTCGTCGGTGAGGTCGATGGGCTTGAGCGCGGCGACCTTGGCGTCGACCGCCTTGACGGCGGCGCTGGTGTCGCGGAGGTAGGCGTAGGCGTCGCGCGGCTCGTCGGTGCCCTTGTACGTCCACGGCCCGACCACACGGTCTCGGTGGACCTCGGCGAGCTGCTGGGCCTGCTGGGGGGTGAGGGACACGTCGTCCTCCGGGGTCGGGCCGCCCTTGGCGGCGGCGAGAATGGCGGCCATCGGGAGCTGGCCCGGGTCGCCGTGGTCGTTCTCGGGTACGTGCTGGTGGCCGCAGTGCCCGCGGTACCGGTTCCACGCGGCGTAGCTCATGCGGACGCTGCTCGCGCCGTACGAACCGGGGTACGCCCGCCACTGCACGCCGCAGGTCAGGGGCACACCGTGCTGGTCGTGCGCCCACCGCGCGAAGGCGCCGAGGTCCCGGATCACCCAGGCGGGCAGCTCCGGCGTGTAGAGGTGCGGTGTGCTGCCCCACCTGCGGTGGGTGGCCGGGTCGCACGTGCCGACGATCTCCACCTGGCACGTGTTCAACGTGTTCGTCTCCACTCCACCGGACCGGTTGACCAGTGCGCGGCTGGAGGTGTCGAAGTCGAAGTGCTGGTACCACCGCAGGCGCTTCGCCGACCAGTCGGGCGCGGCGGTGAAGTTCGGGGCGGACGATCCACCGTCGTATGTCGGCACGCTGGTGCCCTCCGTGGTGTGCCACACGATGACATTGGACTCCATCGCGTCGCCGCCGTACCGGCCCTGGTACCAGTACGCCATCGATGCGCCGGGGTATCGCTGCGGTCCGGATCTCGTCATGGTCAACTCACCTCGGGGGTGCGGTCGTCCCACACGATGCGGGTGGCGCCGCCGTGGCCGTGAATCGCTACAGCGTCGGTGAGGGAGTCCCAGAACACGGTGGACGGGCGGTCGCCGCGCCAGCGGACGGACACGGTGCCGGTACCGGAGACGCCCGTGACGTCGGTGTCGCGTTGCAGGGTGAACAGGCGGGGGCGTGTGCGGGGCATACGGTCCTCCAGACGTACGAGAGGCCCCGCGTGCACGGGACCTTGGGGGCGGGTCAGGTGGCCGGGGGGCCGTCGGGGTCGGCCGGGCGGTCCGGCGGGGGCTGATCCGGCATCGTGGGGCCCGGCGGCGGGGGCGGCAGCAGCGGCCCCTCGGGCTGCGGGGTGTCCGGCGGCCGCTCTTCGATCGGTGTGCTCATGTGCTGCTCCTCAGCTCTGGACGGTGTACGCGGAAATCAGAGAGGCGCGGAGGGTGCCGGTGCCGGTGACACGGCGACCGCGCACGCGGATGTCGACCTGCTGCATGTGCGCGTAGCCGGTCAGGTCGACGGGGCCGAAGGTGAACCAGTCCGCCGCGAACACGACGTTGCCGGTGGCCACGACGGTGTTGCCGACGATCAGGTCCACGACGCCGGTCGCGCCCGAGGTGTCCATGGCCGCCCGGATGACCACGACCAACTTGGGCTGCTGCTTGTAGATGCGGCCGATCCACAGCTCCTGCGCGGCTGTGGATGACGTGCGGGGCCAGTAATCCCAGCCCCCCTGGTACGCCGGCGCCATCTGCACCGGCAGGTAGGGACGCGCCAGGCCGGAGCCGGACACGGTGTCGTCGGCGATCACGGGGTTGTCCTGGCGGTCCCAGAACGCCCACGCCTGCGTCGCGTCCTCGATGCCCGCGAAGCAGGTGAACACGTCGCTGCCGTCCTCACGGCGCATCCAAATCGCCTGCTGAGGAGTGCCGTCGGGATGATCGAAACGGCTGTCGTGGATCGCCCCGACGTCCACGACGCGGACGCCGGGCGGGGTGTCCATCGCGAGGCGGCCGCCATTGACGACGCGCATACCGCCGGCGCCGACCGTCGCGGCCTCCAGGCGCCGCGCCGCGCGCAGTTCGCGGACCTCGCGCTCCAGTGCGGCGATGCGGCGTGCAAGGGTGGTCGCGTCGGGCGGCAGCTGGCTGGCGGGGGTGGGCATCAGTCCTCCACGAGGATCGGGCGGATTCGGTCGGCGCCGGGGTCCAGCTCCCAGGCCCAGGCGCGGGCCACGGTCTCGGCGCCGCGCGGGTGCCGCGGCGAGGACTCGACGGCGATGCGGACGGAATCACCCAGGCCCCAGTCCCGGCCGATGCGCGGCGCGACGGAGGCGACGGCCTCGACCGACCACACCTTCGCGCCGGTCTGCATTAGCGCCAGAGCGCGGGCGGCGTGCGCGTTGAGCTGGACCGGGTCCGTGAGGCCCGAGGCGGGGGTGAAGCGGTGAACCCAGCGCGGCCAACCGCCCGCGATCAGCGCGTCGGCGGTGTAGACCTGGCTGGTCAGGCGCCCGGCGGACTCGCCCTCACCGCGCGCCTGCACGACGGTGGCCCCTTTGCCGGACTCGTAAGACTCGGCGAGGGTGTAGGAGCTGACGCACCCGGGGTAGTCGAACACGCCCTCGGGCTGGACGGCTTGGGTGCCGATCGCCGGCCGGACGCGGACCGGCAGGACGAACCCGCTGTGGTCCGCGTTCCAGGCGACATCGACCGTCCACTCGGGCCCGCCCTCCATCCCCATGATCTCCTGCACCGCCGACAGGATCGTCCGGTCGTCGCCGTCCAGCACCGAGTAGTCCAGCGGCCGGCCGGTCGGCGGCGCGTCCAGGACGAACGGCGGGCCGTCGCTCATCGCGTTGCTGAAGAGGCTGGTGAGGACGGTGGCCTGGTCTTGCTGGACGGCGGTGACGGTGCCGGTGTAGCGCGCGTCGAGGTAGCGCTCGGGGGTGGCGCACTGCAGGCTGATGTCGGTGGCGCTGCCGCCGTCGCGGGTCAGGACGATGCCCGGCCAGACGGGGGTGTCGGTCGCGGTGTCGACCGCGACCAGCAGCGCGGTGCCGGGCGCGGTGGCGGCCTCCCAGTCGGCCGGCGCCCCGGCCAGGCCGAGATTGGCGCTGAGCGTGGTGGTCTCGCCCAGCTTGCGGCCGAGCGCGCCGCCCGGCTTGAGGGTGCGCAGATCCTCGATGATGGCGCCGGTGCGCAGATCGCAGCCGTACCAGGCCAGGGTGACGGGCACCTGCGGGTCGGGCTGGCCGAGAGGAGCGGCGGGCAGCACGGTCGGCGTGCTCATGCGAGGGCGTACCGGATGCCGCGCAAGCTGAACCAGTTCGTCTCGGTCGGCCCGGAGGTGGCCGACACCAAGGACACCGTGCCGTCAGCGTTGAAGTCGACCTTCAGACTGTTGATCGCTGCGGCTTCTCCTGCGGCGGACGTGGCGTTGCGGGCGATGGTGAAGGAGGCACGGCCGGCCGGGCGAAACCCATTTGCTCCCCCGGGGAGCGCCGTAGAGAGGATGTTGGTGGTCTGCGCGCCGTTCGCGCGGCTGGCGCCGCCGTCCCACTCCATGTAGTCGGTACCGCGGTCGTTGAACTTGCGGTACCGGATCGGCCCGTTCGAGTTCCCGTTGGTCGTCAGGTCGCCCTGGGTGTAGCCGGAGCCAAGGGTCGGAACGGTCCAGCCGACCGTCTGCACCTTCTGGTAGGTGTCCCACGAGCTGCCGTTCCAGCGCTGCAGGTCAGTGCCGTTGTCGCGGAACATGCCGACGTACAGGCCCGAGGCGTTGGCGTCCGGCAGGATGCCGCCGGGCGCCACGGTGTACGGGCGGACGGCCAGGGACACCGAGGGGGAGCCGCCGCCGACCGGCGGCACGGCGATTGTGGCCAGGGCGACGTAGATGACGGTGCCGGCCGGGGTGGGCGCCACCGGCGTCGAGGAGGGGGTGCCGGGCAGGTAGACGACATCGGCCTGGCGCAGCCCGGTGCCGTCCACGGTGGTGTCCCACACCCGCAGGTACACCAGGTCGATGCGGGACAGGGTGGCGTGGGCGGCCTGCAGGGTGCCGGACCAGGCCGAGGGCAGCGCCGCCCGGTAGGTGCCCTGCCCGGTGTACCAGACCCACGCCGCGCCGGGGCTGACGTTAATCGTGGTGCCAGAGAGAGTGGTGGTCAGGCCCGGATCGCCCGGCCGGACGCCGGAGCGGCCGCCGAGCGCCTGGCCGTTGCCCATGACGCCGAGGAGCGCGGCGCGGCGTAGCTCCGTCTCGTCGTAGGTGATCGTGTTGATGTCGAGCGGGTCGAACGGCACGGGGCCTCCTTACATCCAGGCCGAGCGCCAGCGGACGGTCAGCAGTGCGGTGGCCGAGTAGGCGGCGGCCCGGAACTGGTACGAGACGGCCCCGCTGGCGGGGATGGTGGGCCAGCCCTGCGGCGTGGTCAGGTAACGGCGTCGGGACACGTTGCCGTTGAGGATTGCGGTGTGGGCGTCGGTGTCGATGACCAGATGGTCGCCGTCGGCGAGGTCTAGGCCGTACCGCAGCATCCGCACCGAGCCGTCCGGCATCTGCCCGAACACGGCCGGCTGGGACACCGGGCCGCTGATCGTCATTGTCGGGCGGGTGTCGAACGAGCCCTCGTTGTAGGCGTCGACCTGTCCGGCCACGGTCGTCGCCGCCAGCGTGTACGGCACGGCGTACGGCGGCGTGAGCCCGCCGGTGGTGACCGGCAGACCGGTACTGCCCTGCTGCAGGACCGTGGCGTACCGCCGCGGGTCGGCCGCCGTGACCAGCACCGAGTACGACGCGATCCGGTCCGTCACGTACTCCAGCAGCGGCTCACCCGCGCGCCGCACCGTGGCCTGCTTCGGGGTGCTCTCGTGCACGACCAGCGGGGTGTCAGTCAGCGCAGCCGCGGACCGCAGCCGCTCCATCGCGTCGTCCAGCGCGGCCAGGTCCGGCGCGGTGATGGTGCCGGCCAGCGTGATCGGCCGCTCCCCGAGGTAGACCGGCGATGCCCACGCGCCGTGGTCACCCTCGCGCGGCTGGTACTCCGCCCGCACCGACGCGGACCCCCACCCGTCAAGTTTCCCCAGGGACCAGGCGATCCCGGACCCGTCCACGGCCCCGAGCGGAAGCGGGCCGAGATCGGCCCGCAGCCCGCCGAGGCTGTCACCTGCGGCGTACGGCACCGCGCACCTCCTATCCCACGAACGTCAGATGGCGCGCGATGTCGGCGGCCTGGGCCGCGCTGGATTGTTTGGCGCCGTGCAGGTTGACCGTGGTGTGCCGGGCAATCTCGCGTACCACCGTGGACGGCTCGGAGCGGGCGGCCCCGTACCGGCCGGCGGGCACCAGTTGGTAGCCCATGAGCCCAGCCGTCCGCGAAAGCAGGCCCTGCGACCGGGCCGAGCCGTCGACCGGAATCCACGACTCGACCGCGCCGGCCTCGGCGGCGAGGACGGCGGTCGGCCGGGTGAGGATGCCGCCGCGCGCCATCGCGGTGACCCCGCCCTGCCCCGCCCACTGCGCCAGAAACACCTTCTTGTACGCGTCGGGCAACTTGTTGATCTGGCTCAGCATTTTCGGGATCAGGGTCTTCAGCGTGCTGAAATCCACGCCAGCGCCGATGACGTCGGCGATGCCCGCGCCCGCTTTCGAGCGCAGCGCGGCCAACACGGTCAGCGACGCGGACAACTCCTCGCCGGTGAGCACCTTGCCGTTCTTGCCGACGGCCTTGTTCGCCGCGGCCACGTCGCTGGCCTTGCCGGTGACGGCCTGGTGGGCCAGATCCATCGCCGTGGCATCGCCCTGCGCCGCCAGTTGCGCCGCCAGATCACCGAACCCGCGCGCAGCGAGGGTCTGCAGGTCACTGGCGAACTGCTGGCTCTTCGAGGTGCTGGAGTCGAGCTGCTTGGTGAAATCGGCCAGGGTCGCCTTGGCAACGCCGCCGACCTTCTGCAGCTTGCCGACGATGTCCTTGAACTGCTTGTCGGACGCCTTCGCCAGCTGCTCCACCAGGGCGTAGCCCTCCGAGCCCATGCCCTCCAGCAGTTCCCGGATGTCCTGCCCGCCGCGCTTGGAGATGACGTCCAAGTTGCGCTTCCACCAGTTCGTGGCCGCCAGCGACTGATCGAGCTGCTTGCGGTACGCGGCCAGGCTGAAGCCCGACGGCGGCTTCGCGCCGGACGGCAGGCCCAGCTGCTTGTCGAGCGCCTTGACGTCGGCCAGTTCCTTGTTGGCCTTGTTCTGCGCGGCCTTCAGCTGGGCCTTGGTGTGCTTCCCCTTCTTGATCTTGTTCAGCTCGGCGACGGCCGTCTGATACTCGCTGTACGCCTCCTTCAGCTTGCCCATCAGGGTGTCGTAGCGGGCCTTCGGGTCGCCGCCCTCACCGGTCATGACCACGCCGCCGGTCGGCTGGTACGTGAACCCGCCACCCGCGAAGCCGGGTACGCCGCCCTGCGCGAACTTGGGCAGCCGCTCAGCGTTGATCGCGTCGAGCAGCGGCAGCCCGTACCGCCGTACCGCGGACGCCCTGACGACGTACTCCGTGTCCGAGACCATGGCGGGTCCGGCAGCGAACAGGCCGAGGATGCTGTCGCTCGTGCTGGTGCCGGGACCTCGCACGTATCCGCCCTGCGGGAACGCCTGGACGTCGCCGCCGCCCGCGTAGCCGGGCACCGGGCCGCCGCGGGCGCGCCCGTACCGGTAGCCGTCCGCGTACGGCCCGTAGGTGTTCCGCTTGACCTCATCGACGTACGTGGTCTTGAAGATGCTGACGGTGACAGTGCGGCCCTGCAGACCGTTGATCACGCTCTGAATGCGGGCGACCTGCACGGACGGAGGACCGGGCGGGACCGATACACGCACCGACCCGTCCTTCATGTGCGTGACCTTGAACCCGAGCCGCTTGAGGGCCGCCTCGGCCGCGCCGGTCAGCGCGCGCATCGGGATCTCTTTGCCCTTGGTGTTGCGGACCTTGTTCTGGACCTGCTGCAGGTCCTGGATCGCCTTCGTCGTGTTCGCCTTGACGTCGGTCGTCTTCGACGACGGCAGCTGCGCGTACGCCGCCGTGAGCTGCCGGATCTGCGGCTCGGTGAACCCGGCCGCCCGCATCGTGCGCTTCAACGCGGCGATGTTCTGTTCGAGCACCGCGTTGCCCGCGGCCACCGAGCCCTTCTGCTCGGCAACGCTCTGGGCATGCGTCATCGCCGCTTTGGCCGCGTCCAAGAATGCCGACTTGACCGCGCGCCCCTTCTCGCTGGTCACGTCCAACGAGTGGCCGTTGTCCTTGACCGCTTCCGTCAGCGAGTGCAGCGACGCCTGGAACGCGATCTCGTCCTGCGCCGCACCGATGTTGACCCCGTTCAGGGCGTTCAGCGCATCGGTCAGCTTCTCAGCTTCGGTCCGCTGGTCCTCGAATTGCTCCTTCGTCATCGCGGCCTGGTCGCCCAAACTCTTCTGCCCCTGGGCCGACAGCTTGGCCTGCGTGTCCGCGCCCGCCAGCGCGTCCGTGTACTGCGGCAGCAGGCCCTTGACCGCGTTCACGGAGACGCCTTGCTTCTCGGCCTCTGCAGCCAGCCGTGAGAAGGCTCGCTGCGCCACGTCCGCGCTGCCGGACTGCACCATCTGAGACAGGGCCTCGTCCAAGGCGTTGACCTTGTCCTTGGCCTCCGTCAGGCCACCAGCCTCGCCGCCGATCAACGGCACCTTGCCCAGGGCATCCGTGAAAGCGGTCAGCCCTTCGGGGTCGGTGATCCGCTTCACCGCGTCCCCGAACCCGTCCAGGTTCTTACCGAACGCGTCGGCCACCTCGCCGGCGGCCTTCCCCCGCACCGCGAGGTCAACCAGCGAGTTCGTCAGCCTGGTGACGTTGGGCGGGGCGTCCAGCAGCTTCCGGCCGAGCGAGTCAACGCCGACCTTCACCGCGGCGAGAGCACCGACGACCAGGCCGACCTTGCCGAGCATCATCATCGCGGCCCGCGCCCGAGCCGCCGTCAGCCCCATCGCCACCAGTTCCCGGCGTACGGCCATGATGCGCGGCAGCATCAGCAGCAACGCCGACCCGGCCAGACCGACCGCACCCACGATGCCGACGACGGCCGTCACGCTGCGCTGAGCGGACGGCGACAACTGGTTGTACCAGTTCACGGCGCTGGTCAGCGCCTGCGTCATTCCCCGAAGCATCCCGTTCGCGGCCGAGCCAGAGGAGATCAGCCCGGTCGTCAGGGCGCTCGTCAACCTCTCGTAGTCTCCGGCGAGGTTGTCGGTCATCGTCGCGGCGACCCGGGTCGCGTAGCCGGAGTCTGAGACCGCCTTCCGCCAGGTGTCGACGCCGATCGCGCCAGCCTGGTAGAGGATCGTGGCCGCACGTACCGCGTCCGAGCCGAAGATCGTCGCGAAGGCCGCATTCCTCGCCTCAGGAGTCAGGCTCCCGAAGCTGTCGTGCAACCTCTGCGCCATCTCGCTCAGGCCCACAAAATCGCCCTGCGAGTCGTACGCCGAGAAGCCCACCGCGTCCATCGCGGCCTGGGCCTCGTTGGACTGCGGGGTGAGCCGCTGCAGCATGACCTTCAGCGACGTGCCTGCGTCCGAGCCGGTCAACGCGTTCTGGGCGAACATCGCCAGCGTGCCGACCGTGTCTTCCAGCGACAAGCCGGTCTGGTTGGCGAGCAGGGCGGACTGCCGGAAGGCCATGCCCATGTCGTGCACGTTCGTGGCGCTCTTGCCCGCGCCGGCCGAGATGACGTCGGCAATGTGCGCGACGTCCGCGCCCTTCAGCCCGAAGGCGTTCATCGCCTGGGCGCTGATGATCGCGCTCTCGCCCAGCTCCAGCTGCCCGGACGCGGCCAGGTCCAGCGAGCCCTTCAGAGCGCCGCCGATGATGTCGGCCGTCGACACGCCCGCGCGCGCCAGCTCCGCCTCAGCGTTCGCCGCCTCGGAGGCGGAGTACTTGGTGGCGTTGCCCGCGTCCAGCGCGGCCTGGGAGAGCTGCCGCATCTCGGCCGCTGAGCCGTCCGTGACGGCCCGGACCTCGGACATGCCCTTCTCGAAGTTCGCGGCGGCCAGCGCGGCGGCGACGAAGGCGCCCACCAGCCCAAGGCTCGCGAGGCGGACCGCCTTCAGCGCGCGGGTGCCGTTGGTGGCGACGCCCATGATGCCGGCGCCCGCCGCGACGGCCGCCAGGTGCATGGACCCGAGCGCCCGGCCGGTCGCCGCGGCAGCCGCCGACCAGCGGGCCGCCACCCAGCCCGCCGCGGTCCCGGCAGCCGTACGCGCGGCCGCCATCGACCCGGTGACCGCCGCCGACGTCGCCCGCCACCGCGCCGCCACGGCCCCGGCAGCCGCCGACCAGCGCGCCGACACCGCCGCCGCACCGGCTCCAGCCGCGCCCTGGACGCCCGCGGCGCCCCGGCCGACCGCCGCCATCGCGGCCTGCCAGCGCGCGGCCACCGCCGACGACGCGGCGGACCACCGCGACGCGACCGCGCCCGCCCCGGCCGACAGGCCCGCCGCCGCGCGCGACCCCGCGGCCGTGGCCAGGGCCGCCAGCCGCGGGAACCGAGCCTGCGTCGCGCTGAGCACCGCGTTCCAGCGCAGCGCGACCCGGTCGGCACCGGACGCCAGGCCCGCGCCCATCAGCGCCCCGCCCGTGCGGGCGGCGGCCGCCGTGCGGGCGATGCGGGACTGCACCGCCTGCGTGGCCGCCTGCCACCGGGCCGAGACCTGCGCCGCTGCCCGGCTGGAGGCCGCACTGATCGGCGAGAACGCCGCCGCACCCCGCGCCCCCATGCGGGACATCGACGCGGAGGCGCGCTGGGCCATGCCGTTGACCGCGGCGCTGGCCCGGCCGGACTGCACCTGGGCGGCTCGGGCCATCGACGTCAGCGACGCCTGCGCCCGCTGGGTGCCGGCGCGGGTGCTCGCCGCGATCTGCCCGGCCGTCTGCTGGGTGACGCGGGCGGCCTGCCGCATCGCGGCCTGGTACGGCGTGACGGTGCCGGTCAGGACAACCCGGACGGTACGGTCGGCCACGGCGTCACCTCTTCAGGATCGAGACGTGAAGGCCGCGGGGATCACCCCCCGACTCCTGGTACCGGTGCGCCGCTCGGGCACCGGTGGCGCATGCGTGGCAGCGCAGCAGCTCTGCGTCGTACGCGAATTCGGCTTCGATCGTGGAGACCTCGGACCACGGCTGGCCGCAGTCCGGGCAGGTGTCGGCCTCCACCTGGGCCAGGGCCAGAGCCCAGGCCCGGTCCTCCTCCGTCCACAGCGGCTCCCCGGGCTGCGGCATGGGGCGCCCCATGAAGATCGAGCGTGGGACGCCCCAGGCCCGCGCGGTCTCTACTTCCCGTCGGTGAGGGAGGCCAGGATCGAGGAGGCGCTGACAGAGAAAGGGACGCTCGTCGCCTCCGCGTTCACGTCGTACGCCGCCTGGCACAGCTCAGTCCGCTGGCCCTCGTTGAGGACCTCGAACAGCTCGGCGACCTGCTCAGCGGACATCACGGGCTCGATGCAGCACTCCGCGAGAAGGGCCTGCGGGAAAGTGGCCGGATCCCACAGCTGGTTCTTGTCCTTCGACGGGTGCGCGGCCACGAGGTCGGAGTAGGCGAGCCGGCCGAGCGCCCGCAGCCGGAAGTCGACCTTGGACTTCTTCAGCCGCTCGCGGGCAGCGGCGATCTGCTTGGCCAGCTTCTCACCCGGATGTTTGGCCCCCAGGCTGTCCGGCTGCCAGGTGTCCGACAGCCCGGCCAGCTCCGCCTCCAGCCGCTCCACCTCGGCCGCCTCGTCACCGGCCAGGTACAGCGGCACGGTCTTCTCACGCGGCTTGGCCCGCTTGAGGATCTCGGTGATGTCCGGCATCAGGCCACCACCGCGCGGGTCTGCGGGGCGTTGGTGAGCATCATCTTCGAGGTGAACTTGCTGACCTCGTTCGCGGCGGGCGGCGCGGAGGCCGGTTCACCGCAGGCGACCGGGTAGACCTCGATCTCCTGTCCCGGGGCGAACGCGATCTCGTAGTCGATACCGCGGCGGACTCCCAGGTACCCGTGGGTGCCGTAGGTCAAGGTGCGCCAGGGCAGGTCCTCCTGCGGAGTGGTGCCCCGCTTGCATGTCACCTCGATGTCGTATTTCACGCGGCCCGGCTCGGCCGTGTCGAAGCGGCTGGCCAGCGAGTTGGTGTCCACCGATGCCGTGTCGGGGTCGATCTTCAGACCGTCCGGGGTGATGCGCCCCGTGATGTCGGGCGCGGCGTTCAGCTCGGGGGCCGGCGGTGCGCTCTGGGAGCTGATCGACGCCAGCCAGATCACCTTCGTCTTGCCATCGGAGATCAGATCGGACATGAGGTGCCTCCTCGGGGCATAAAGAAAGCCCCGTCGGGCGGGGCGGCGGAGCGGGGCGGTGTCAGCTGCGGAAGGCTCCGACGGTCACGGATGTCGTGGACGAGTAGCTGATGGATGCCAGGCCATCGGCCGGGTTGGTGTTCAGGTCCTCGTAGATGGGGATCTTCTTCGTTGCCGAGGCGGGGACGGTGACCGTGCGGTCGGCGGCCTGCTGGCCGCGTACCGAGGCGTACGAGGCGATGGTCACGGTGACCGACGAGGCGCCGCCGTTGGCGACCTCCACGAAGACCCGGTCGCCGCCCGGCTTGACCTTGTCGCCGCCGGACGCGGCGTTGGACAGAGTGGACGTGGTGCCGGCCGCCAGCAGCGGCTGGACAGTGAGCGTGGCCATGGACCCTCCCGGTCAGGCAGTGGATTTCAGCCGGTACTGCACCGGCAGGAAGTACAGGGGCGGGGATACGTCGTCGTCGCGGTCGACCGGCGGGCCGCCCAGTTCCTCCGGCCGCCAGGTACTGCGACCGGGCACCGCGAGCGGCGCGTGCAGGGCGCGGCGGCCCTGCTGCGCCACCCACAGGCACTGGACGGCGGTCGGTGCCACGCACGTGAGCTGGAAGAGGACGACGAGGTCGGTGCGGCGGTCGGCCAGCGACTCGCACCCGACCGTGCCAGGGTCCGGGTACAGGACCGCGTACCGGCTGTTGGCGGGCACTGGCGATGGGGCTCCGCCCAGCCCCACCGCCAGCCCCGCGCCCACCAGCGCCGCCCGCACCGCCTCGATGTGCGGGCCGATGTCCGGAACCGTGGTCACTGCCACGGCGCCCGGAGCGTAAGAGCCACCACGTGCGCGGTGAACCGCGGCGCCTCGGCCAGCAACGCCCTCCCGCCGTCGTTGTGCGGCCGGTTGTGCACGGACCCGAATTCGAGCAGGTTGCCCAGCGCACCCTGCTTGCGGGCCTTGTCCGGGCCGATCTCCGCGGTCGCGCCGCCCGGAATCGGCAGCACGTCGTAGGAGATGCTGCGCGGGTAGTGCCGCGCGTGCCGCCCGGACGATGCCGCGGCGTTCGCCGCCCACGTGGTCTTGATGTTCAGGGCGCCGCGGGTGACGATGCTCGTCATCTGCTGCTCCGCCCGCGCCGGCGCCATCCGCAGCGCCACCGCGGTGCGCTGCAGCTCGCGTACGTCTGCCGTCATGATCTGTCCTCCGCGCTGATCCGCCACGCCGTGGCCGTAGAGCTGTACTCGGCGCCTGTCACCCACAGCCGCAGGCCCACCATCCGCGCATCCGGCGACGCCAGGACATCGACCACATCGCCCGGCCGGGGCCGCACGGACGGCACCGGGGCCGCCCACGGCAGCGACACGGTGAAGCGGCTCAGCGTCAGCGGCTGCTCGCCCGCGTCGACCTCGCGGCCCTCCGCGGTCAACGGCTTGACCCGTGCCGGGCCGCTGTAGAGCGCCGTCGAGGGGGCCGGCGTAGTCGCGCCCGTCGACCAGTCGAAGTCCCCGGCGCCGGGCCGGTAGAGCGCTACCGTCTCACGTGCCAGTCTCGCGGCCGCCGCACGGCCCGCGGCCAGCAGCGCCTCCAGTGCGCTCACGACGGTGCCACCGTGAACGCCGCGCGGCGGTACGGGCGCAGGGCGTCCTTGTGCTCCTGGGAGAGCGTCGCCCCGCCGATCGTCTCGGACGCGAACGTGCGCTGGTAATCGTCGATGGCCTCGCTGCGCAAATTTTCCGGGTTGGAGAGGCTGAGCACGGCCAGGTCCAGCACCACATCGACGATGTCGTCCGGGATCTCCGCGTACCCGTGGGAGTAGACGGCCCGCACCTGCGGTGCCCAGACGCCGGTCGGCCGGTTCCACGGCCAGCCCATCAGCCGAGTCGGCTGGTACCAGGGCTCGCCTCGGGTCAGCTCGGCACCGAGCCGCGTGAAGTCGCGGCCCTCGACGCACACCAGCTCGATGCCCGTCATGCCCGACAGCTCTGTGACCACCAGCGGGTGCTGAGCGTCCACGAGCAGGGGCCGCTCCGGCAGGGCCAGGATGCGCCCACCGCCCTTGAGCACCACGGTCTCGTTCTCGACCAAGGTGATCGTTTGGCGGGTGTAACGGCGGACTCGCGCGGATGCTCGCCGCAGAGCGAGTGCCGCCGCCGGGCCGGTGGCGGTGGCACCGGCTGCGGCGAGGTCGGCCTCCGTGGCCAGGGGCGGCAACGCCATGATGCCCCCTTACTGCTCCGCGATCTTCTGGAGTTTCTTCAGGAGAGTCGACCGCGGCTTGTCCCGTGCCGTCTCCTGTGCGATCGCTGTATCCGCCCGATCCGGGTCGTCGCCCACCCACGTCAGGATGTCGTCGGCCGTGCCGTCCGCCTCCGGCTCCGATCCGCCGCCCGGTTCCTCCGGCTGGTCATCGGCGCCCGGCTTCCCCCAGAGGGCGGCGGCTTCGTCGGCGGGTTCGACGTCCGACCTGGTTTCCAGCAGGTGCACGGCCAGGCCGCCCGATACCTCGGTGCCCGCAGGAATGTCGATGAGCCGGTAGTTGTAGTACGGCCGCAGGGCCGTACGTGCGCGTACGCGCATGAGTCCTCCGTCCTGCGGCCGGACCGCGCGGGCCCGGCCGGCTCGTCAGGCGTGCTCCAGCACGACCGCGCGCTTGTACAGGGCGGGGTCGCTGTTGGCCAGCGCGTCGGACGGGACACCGAAGTCGCCCACCCAGCTCCACGACGTGGAGATGATCTGCTGCAGACGGTCCTGCGGCGGACGCACGATCCGGGCCACCTGCATGGTCGGTGCGACATCGACCATGGCGATGTCCGGCACGTCCCCCACGCTGCTCTCGCCGAGCAGGTCGGCCATCCCGTCGAACGGCGCTGAGATCAGCGCGCCAGCGCCGACAACGATCGGCCGGTGGACGGGCACCGTCCCGGTCGAACCGCCGGCGATGGTGGGGCATTCGTTGTTGCGGACCCAGTCGATGCCGCCGAATCGCCCGATCGACAGGTCGGTGTAGACAGGGCTGTCGACGCGGCCCTGCAACGCCTGCTTGAAGTCGGGATCCGAGAACAGCTGGGCCTCGGTGTCCGGGTCAATGTGCGCGATGTAGTACCCGTTGACCGTGGGCACATTCATCTTCCGCAGACGCGTCACGGCGGCCCGGAACATCGCGAAGCTGGCGATGTTCGAGGTGGTGAGGTCGTAGGCGGTGTCGCCGGTCGGGCGGATCGTGGTCGGCGCGTTCGCCGCCACGACGTAGTCGCCCGCGGTGTCGGCCCGCGCGGTACCGAGCGTCAGCGTGTTCGTCGCCGTGTTTACGCCGGTCACGGTGTTGGGCGTGCCCTCGATGGTGACCGCCAGCGGAGCGGCGGCCGATACGGCGGTGAGCACGCCGTTCACCATGACGTGCGTGAACCCGGACACGCTGTTGACGACCATGGAGGTGTCGGAGGACCCGGCGGTGGTCACCCAGGTCCGGCCACCCGAATAGGCCGTGTACAGCTTGTTGCGGGCGATCTGGTTCAAGCTCTGCCCCGCGTTGATGCCCAACGTCTGCACGTCGGCGAGGAACTTGCTGGCCAGCGCCATCTTCGACGTGAGCATGTTGGTGTCGACGGCGAGACCGTACTGGTCCATCGTCACCGACCACTGCTCGATGCCGTACGTCGCAGGCGAGGTGTCGTTGCCGGTGATCGGCGTCGTGGACGGCGTCAGCAGCCCCTTGCGCGTCATGATCTTCGTGTCACCGAGGCCGCCCTGCCAGGGCTCGTTGTCGGCGATGGCCGGGAAGATGAACTCGGGCTTGAGCGCCTCCTGGAACACCCTGTCGAGCAAACCGTTTTGCATCATGGCGCGGATGGCGGCCGGGATCGTGCCGCGGACGTCGTGCCGGTCCAGCCGGAACCACGGCCGCACAGCGGTCTGGGTCATGGTCACTCCTGTGTGATGTCGACGGACACGAGGTCCGGGTGCTGCCGGGCGATCTGTTCCAGGCCCAGCAGCGCGGTGTGGGTGATGGCCGACACGGCGGCGCAGACCCGGCCGTTCTCCGCGTGCTCCTCGTGACCGTCCACCTCGATCACAGTGCGGCCGTCGCCCAGGCGGGCGCGGACACGGATCACGTGCGCAGACGGAAGCCCGGCACGCTCTTGGCCAGTTCAGCTTCGAGCTCGGCCCGGTCGGCGGTGCGGAAGTCGGTGGCCGGCGCGGCCTGGCGCGAGCCCTGAGCCGGGTCGGGTTTCGGCGTCTTCTTCTCAGGCTCGGCGGCCGGGCGTCGCAGGTGCGGCTTGCGTTCCAGCAGCGCTTCGAGGTCCGCGGCGATGGCGGCGGTGTCGATATCGCCGTCGTCGTCGGTGTACGCGGCCGGGTCCAAGTACACCGCGGCGTCCTCCGGGTCGGCGAAGTCGGATGCCGCGGCCTTCACCTCGGCGAGCACGGCCCGCCTGGTGGCCTTGGCCGCCAGCTCCGCCAGCTGCTCGGCCTTCGTGTTGGCCTTCTCCAGCTCGGACTTGTCCCGGTCCTCGAACTCCTGCACCTTGCGCTGTGCGGCGGCCGCGGCCTTCTTGGCATCGGCCGCTTCCTTCTTCGCCGCGGCCTTTTCCGCCTTCATCCGGGCCAGGGCCTTCTTCCCGGCGTCGCCGAGCTGGTCGGCGCCGTCCAGGTCCGGCGCGTCACCCTCGTCGGGCGTCTGCGGGTCCGGCTCGTCCGGTGCGGGCGTCTCCGGGCCGATGTCGACCTTCGGCTCGGGGTCGTCGTGCCTGTCCAGCCGGAACCAGCCGGTACGGGTGTGCTTCATGTGTTCTCCCGTTGCGGGATTGTGGCCGTACCTTGCGCACGACCAGGTCAAGGGCGAGCCCTGGGCCCGCAGGTCAGACGCTCCAGCCCATGTAGCCGTAGCGCCGCAGCAGATCGATCGCCCCGTCGCGCGAGCGAGCCACCCGGTAGATCTGTTCTGGCAGGAGCCGCGGCCCCTGGAGGCGAAAGCGCCGCGGGTACCGAGGGTCAGCGGTGCCAGCGCGGTAGGCGCGGGCCCGCTCCATCTGGAAGTACAAGGAACGCCGGGTGGTGCCCGCATACGTCGCCCGCGGCCGGCGCCCCGCCTGCCCCGCGATCGTGGTCATGCCGCGGCGGGCATTGACGACGCTGCTGATGCTCGCGCCGTCCCGGATCGCCGTCGCACCCGCCGCAGTGAAAATTCGGTTCTGCTCCGCCCGAGACAGCGAGTTGAAGTACGCCCGCGCGTCGAAGACTCCCGGGCGGTGCCGACCGCGGGCCACCAACTTCGTCGGCAGGTGCACGCAGTCACACCGCGGATGCCGTTGGAAGCCCTTGTTCCAACCGAACTCCTTGCCCCCCAGAATGATGCAGCGCGCGCACGCGGGCGGGTTCACCACACGCACGTACCCGTTGATCAGCCGCTGCCCGACCATCGAGGTGCCGGTGGCGCTGCGGCCTGCGTCAGCGACCTCGCTTGCAGCCATCCGCAGCAACTGCTTGAGCCCGACGAGCATCGCCTCGACGTCACGAGCGCCTGCGGCCAGGGCCTGCTTGCTGCTGATCACCGGCAGGTACAGCAGCGACTCCAGCGACCGGCCGTCCGCAGCCTGCCCGGCGAACGCGCCCACCACGGTCCGCCCCACTCGTTGGGATCGCTCGCCGTCAGCTGTGGCGACCGCGTCCACATACGCATCCGCGCCCGCCGCCGCGGCGACCTGTCCCGCGGCCACGGCCCGCACCACCGCGGGGCCGACCAGCGACTGCCACGACCCGGTCAGATTCCGCCGGTCCAGCTCGCCCCACAGCTCCTGTACGCGGTCCGCGGTGCGACGAGCGTGCCGGGCCTGCGCGACGTAGTACGCCGCCGCCAACTCCTCGGCGCTCAGGGAGCGTGCGTCCGCAGCCATCAAGCGACCGCTGGCTCATGCTCGGGCTCGGCTTCGCCGACCTGCGGCGGCTTCGGGCCGGCCTCCAGCGCGGCGAAGTCCCCGGCCATCACCCGCTGCAGGGCATCGTCGGCCGCCTGGCGGTCCTGCTCCTCCATCCGCTCGATCTGCGCCTGGGTGTAGCCGATGTCCTCGCGGGTCTGGCGCAGCGGCACGACCTTGGCCGTGAACAGCTTCACCGCGGCGTCCGCGCGCTGAGCGACGGTCGGGGTCGCCGCGTCCCGCCACAAGGTCTCCATCGACCGCGCGGCGTCGTTCCACACGCCGTCGCGGATGCGCAGCACCTTCCGCATCACGCGCTCCCATGTCGTCCCGCCGGCGCGCTGCTTGCGCTCGGCCCGCTTGATCAGCCGGGTCTCCGCCGACCGGATGCCGTCTGCGGAAGCCGGGTTGTCGGTGGCCTGTCCCAGGAAGTGCGGGGGCATCCCAGAGATGCTGGCCACCAGCACGGCCAGCAGCTTGAGAGTGTCGTGGAAGTTGGTGAGCGACGCCTCGGGGAACTGGACGACGTCGGCGCCGTCGTTCTTCCGATCCTTCTCGGTGGCCCACATCCGGCCGATGATCCGGCTGAACGCGCTGACCTTGCGCCCGGCCTCGTCCTGGAAATCCTCCTCGCCGAAGCCGAAGGCCACCCTTCTCGGTGTGGCGTGGTACTCGGCGGACACCATCATGTCGGTGGCGATCTTGCATGCGGCGTCCGACAGCGGGATCACGTCCGCCAGTTCGCTGACGCCGTTGGGCTGTTTCAGGCGCGGCCGGTTGGCCAGCACCTCCACCATGACTTCACCGATGCCGTGGTCGTCCCGCTCGTGCTGCGCATCCTCGACCCACTCGCCCTTGACCTTCACCCACCAGCTGGTCGCGTCCGGCAGGTACAGGGCGGCGTGGCACACCTTGCCGTCCTCGCCCTCTTCCTCCCAGCGCTTGACCGCCGCCCGCACCTGCCGCGTCTGCGGATCGTGCTCGGCGTACATGTCCAGCGCGGACTCCACGGTGATCAGCGGCGTGGCGTCGTCCCCGTCACGCGAACCGATCACCACGTACGCGCGTTTCATGATCAGAGAGTCCAGGTGGCCCTGCTGGCTCTGGCTGTCCATGTCGTTCGCCTGCCAGATCCGCCACAGGTCCTCATCCGCCGCCGGCTGCCCCGGGAACCGGAAGCCTTCGACGTCGAGACGCTCCTCGATGCTGTCGACGACCAGCCGCGGCCAGTTGATGACGACCTGGCGCACCCGGTCGTCCAGCTCATGCTGCAGCTCCGGCGCCATGTACGACAGGGGCTGCTTGCCCTCGTAGTAGCTGTTCAGCTTCTTGAGCTCCGGCAGTTCCCGGTCGTGGCACCGGATCAGGTGGGTGAGCCACTGCAGCTCGGTGCGCTCCATACCGCTCACCCCCTACCGCATCACGATCATCTTGGACTTCTTACGGGGCCGGGCCAGACCCGCAGCAATGGCGTCCCGCCGGGCCTCCCAGGACAGGCAGCCCGCCATGGCAGCGTCGATCTTCCGGGGGGAGTCGTGCCGGTCCTTCTGGATGGTCCACATCGGTCTGCCCTGGTCGTCCCGGGCGCGGGCGTCGCGCTTGACGGCCTGGGCGATGTGCCGGGCGAACCCTTCGTGCCCGTCGTGCGACAGCTCGCCTGCCGTCTGGGCGGTCTTGTAGGCGCGCAGCGCGAAGGCCATCGGTCGGTCGCGGTGGGTCCACCACTCGGTGACGACCTTCTCGCCCCACCGTCCCTGCCAGGCCGCGATGGTCTCCTCCCACCAGGGCGGGTCCGCGTACACGCGCACCACGCGCCAGGTGCCGAAGGCGTTCGCGAGCTTGTCGGTCACCTCACGCTCCGGTGCCTCCCACTGCTCCGCCTCTCTCTTGTTCGGGGGCGCCTCCCAGAGCCCCAGCGGCCACTGGTGCCCGGTCTCCAGGTGTGTCGCCACGAGCGCCGTCGCGTCCCGCCAGCGGGCCCCGTCGAACCCTACGGCGATGGCGTCCCCGTCCGGCGCCACGAAGTCGGGCCGGGCCAGCTCGGCCCAGCGGCCCTTGTCGAAGGCGCGCGCGGAGGCGGTGCCGGGCTGGTTGAGGAAGTACCTGCGCGCGTCGGCCGGGTCGGTGTCCGGCTCCCGGATGTCCGCGGCGATGCGCTCCAGGTCCATCCAGCCGGCCGCATCGCCGTAGACGTGCTTCAGCGCGGGCATCAGCTGCGCGTCGTCGTGCAGGTCTTCCACGTGCGGCGCCTCGCGGTGGTCGAACAGCAGCCCGCCGTCCCGCGTCCGGCCGGCCTTCACGGCCTTGGCGTACTCGTGGGTGGCCTCCGCCACACTGTTCTCGCCGACCGCGTACATCGTGGACGTCTCCAGCCCCCACGGCTCGGCGCTCTTCCGCTTGACCAGGTTGCGGCGCACCGTCTTGTGCATGGCCCGGGTCTCCGGCAGCACGTACAAGTGCGTCTCGTCGAAGACAGCGAACGTCTCCTTGCCGCCGTCCTTCGCAGCCCCCGACGACGTCGACGGGACGATCTCCCCGCCGCCCTCGATGTAGACGCGGCTGGAGGTCTGAGCGCTGCGCCCCAGGTCCAGGCCGGGGAACTCGTCGCCGAAGTGCTCGCTGAGGTGATCGAGCATCACCGTGACGTTGTCGTAGGTGTTGCCGGCCTGGTTCTCCTCGGTCGCCAGGCACCGGATGAACGGGTAGACCATCGGCCGGCCGACCGGTTCGCCCTCGGCGTCCCAGCCGTCGAAGCGGCAGGGGCCCAGCGCTTCGAAGCACACCAGGGCGCCGGCCAGTTCGGACTTCGCGCGGCCCTTGGGCCGGGACAGGAAGGCGCGGTTGACGCGGCGGCGGCCGGTGACGGCGTCGAGCCGGTAGGCCCGGACGATGAACGCGGCCATCTCGTCGTCGATGACCAGGGGCTCGCCCTGGATGTCACCGGGACCGTGGCACAGGTAGGTCTCGATCCACTCGATCGCGGTGAAGCCCAGGGAGACGAACCGGTCCGGGGCCGGGTCAGTTCTCCGCCTGGCCATCGACCACCCGCAGTACCCGGTCCCGCCGGGAAGTCACCGCCTTGCTCTTGGCGGCCGGCCGCCGCTGGTCGGCGGGCTCCTCCTCGGCGACGGTCCAGCGCAGCCGGACCCGGTCCGCCGCCGTGCCGCCCAGGGCGGCTTCGTTCAGGCGGATTTCGGAGAGCAGTTCCTTCTTCGGCTCCTGCCAGTACTGCTCGACCAACTGGGCCAGCATGTGCAGCCGCTGCCAGTCCGTAGCGAGGAAAGTCGCGGCCTGCGGGCTGCTGCGCCACGTCTCGTACCAGGCCAGGGTGCGGGTGTCGTGGCCGCCCGGAAGCTCCGGAGTCGGCCCGCCGGGTCCGCCCGCCGGGAGCACGGTCCCCGCGACCGGGTCGGCGTTGCGCCGGCGCCGCTGGGACGGGTCCTTGGGGAGGGGGCCGGTGCCTGCCATAGGGATCACCTCTTACCGTATGCCGTTGCGGCATCAAGCCGACCGTCGTTGCGACCGTCGGCAGCTACTGAGAGTCAAGGGACCATGATCGTCGGGGATCGCCAGACCCGTACACGCTGCGAGCGACCTCCCCGGCGGTCCGGCGTGGATCATGATCATGGGGTCACCCCCCAGGGGTCATGACTGTGAGTCACCGTCGCCGGGGTCGGCCACCTCGTGGTCGGAGGTGACCGTGTAGCCGAAGGGCGTCGGCGGTTCGGAACCGGGGCCGGCGGCCATGAGCCGGTGGGCTGCCGCCTCGGCGCGCGCCAGGGCGTCGGCACTCTCGTCCTTGATGTGGATGACCACCTGCCGGTTGCCGCTGACCACGGTGATCCTCATGGCTCGTGCCCTTCGGGTGGTGTCCATCCGAGTGCGGTGAGCATGTCGGTCACGCCTGCGCCGAGCACCACCTCGGCCTCCACGGATCCGAGCTGGGTGACGTCGACCAGCTGCACGTCGAGTTCGAGGCGGGGGACCATGCAGCTGCGCATGTGGAGGGTCAGGCCGGACAGGGCGTGGGCGATGTTGGCCCCGTCGATCAGTACTTGGTGGTGGTATGGTCCGTCGCTCTTGATCTCGACCTGGTGTCGGCTCATCGGTTCCACCCTCCGGGCTGGTGCCGTGCGGTCTGACTGCTGTGGCAGGGGCCGCACAGTCCGCGACCGTGCCGGGGATCGTCGGGATCGAGGCCGCGGTTGAGCAGCTCGCGTCGAGCCAGCGGGTGGTGGTCGGCATGCGCGCTCGGGGCTTGGCCGCAGAGCACACACACGGGATCGCGGGCGAGGACACCGGGCCGGAACCGCTGCTCGTGCTCGCGCCCGTACCCGCGCTGCCGTGCGCTGCCGCGCCGCTGCTCGGCTTCTTGCCGGTGGCTCTCGCATCGTCCGCCCTGGTCGGTGTACTCGGGGCAGCCGGGGACGGAGCACACCCGCCAGGCCGTACGTCTGGGCATGGCCTGCCTCCTCTCGTACGGTGATCGCCTCAACGAGGCGGAGGAGGAGCGATGCGGTTCGGTGCGCGAGCGGCAGAGCAGGCAGCGTCGGAGGCGGCTGATCGGCGGGCGAGAGGCAGCCACGTGTACTCGGTGGTGGTGGAGTTGGAGAGTGCGCGGGCAGGCGCTGCACCTGATCTGTCGGACGTGATCGAGCAGGTGGAGAGCCAGGGATGGCATCTGGATCGGGTGGAGGCGGCTGCGCTGGCGGCTCACGCTCGCCCGATGGTTCTGTTGATCTTCCGCGTGGCGTGAGCTGCAACGGCAAAGGCCCCGCCGTTGCGGCTGGGGCCTGGTGTTCAACGGTATGCGGACACGCTGAACGCGCCCTCAGTGTTACAGCAGGTCGGGGCGGTGGTCAAGCAGCGTCGGTGTGCTGCTCGTTGGTCGGGGTGGTGACGAGTTCGTTGAGGTCGACGAGGGCGCGGCCGTGGCGGTCATAGCCGTGGTGGGTGAGCGTGCCGCGTCGGAGGCGCTGGCGGAGGGTGCCGGGTCTGATGCCGCTGTGCGCGGCGGCGGCGTATATGTCGGTGATCACGGGGCGCATGTGGCCCATGATGCGGCATCGCCCCGCCACCGGTGATGAAGCACCGGGGCGGGGCGACGCGGGTCCGAGAGCGTGCCAGCAGCTCGAATAGGGACGCACCCACAGTAGGGCTGAGGTCTGACAGCGGGCTGCTTCTGGTAGCTCATGCCGTGGTCGAGCGACGGTACCCGCGTCGTTTGGCGAGCGCGGCTGTGGCGGTGCGGCCGTACCAGCGGTTGACTCCGCCGTGGGTGTCGTCTGGCTCGGGCCAGCGGCCACGGTTGCGGTCGGCGCGGATGGTGGCCGGCGAGATGCCGGCGGCCGTGGCGATCTCGGCTCCGGTGTAGAGCCGGTTCGGCTGGAGGCCCGGTGTGGAGCGGCTGAGGTGGTCTCGGACCCAGTCGTCTACCTCTTTGGGGTCGTAGACGTTGTGGTGGCCTCGCTTGCCTTTGGGGGCGGGCCAGTCGGGTCGGCGGGACCATTTGTTGCGCACGGTGTTGTATGAGCGGCCGTGGCGGGCGGCGATCTCTTCCATCGTTTCGCCGCTGGCGGGTGCGTCTATCATGGGGGGTTCCAGTCCTTTCTGGATTGGTGGTGACCGGCGAGGGTTTTGCGACGGGTACTTTCGGGTGCCTGTGGGTTTCGGCCCGGCCCTCGCCGGTCTTTTGCGTATGGGGGTGCCCCCGGCTGGCTGCCGGGGGCGTGGTGGGTGTTACTCGTCGTCCGTCAGCAGTTCTTCCATGTAGTGGAGGATTTCACCTGCTGTGGCCGCGTTGAGCTTGATCTGCATGGCCAGGACTTCGTCTCCTTCGGTGGCGATGTACTGGGTGTACAGGTTCGCCGCTGAGAGCCAGTGGAGTGAGCTGCCCCAGATGCCAGATCGAACCTCCGTGGGTACCGGCTGGTCATCGATGATGGTGACGATCCGGTTGACCGCCGGGATGATCTGGCGGCTGTCGTATACCGGCCCTGCGGGGAGGGTGATCGGTACGGGGAGCAGTGCGCAGACCTTCACGAGGCGCTGGTAAGCCTTCATGAGGTGGCTGCCGAGCTCGTAGACCTCGTCGTCGTATTCGTCGGACATGTGGTCCGTCCTCTCTGGAGTTGTTGGTGGTGAGTTCGGGGTTTGCGGCCCCTCCCTCGCGTGCACCACTTTACAACACGTAGGCACCTATTCGCAACACCCGTGGGGCGCCCGCCCGGCTGACTGCCGGGCGGGCGCGCTGGGTGGTTACTGCTGCTCGCCCGGGTGCTGTTGGTCGTGCAGCCACTCGGCAAGATCCTGCAGGGCGCTCTCGGCTGCGAGAATGTTGGCGACCGCCGAGTAGCCGCGCACCGAGTGGTAGTCGCTCGCCATGATCGAGTAGATGTCGAGCGCTCCGAGCCAGTAGACGCACGCGGAGAACAGGTCCGCCTGTGTCCGCTCCGGCATGGGCATCTCCTTGACGATCTCCACGACCCGGCGGACGGCGGGGGCGGCGTCCTCGCTGTTGACTGCCCCGGTCGGCAGGGTGACGGGGACGGGGAGGTTGAGGCAGACCGTCGCCAGTGCGGCGTACGACTGGCCCAGCATTCGGGCGATGTCGCCCATCTGCTCGTCCTGGTAGTCGGACATTGCTTGCCCTTCCTGTTGGTGGTGGTTGGGGTTTGCGGCCCCTTCCTTGCGTGCATCACTTTACAACAAGCAGGCACCTAATTGCAACGCCCCGCTGCATGGAAAGGCGAACCGCCCCCCGGATGGCTCCCGGGGGGGGCGGTGGCTGGCAGGTCAGGCGTCGCGGAGCCAGTGCATCAGGTCGCCGATGCATGCCTCCGTGTGGAACATGGCGGCTTGGGCTGCCTCGTTCCGAATGGTGGTACCTGCGGCTTCCGCGTCGTACAGGCCGATCATGTCGGCGGCCATGAGCCAGAACAGGCAGGCCACTTGGAGCGTAGCGACCTGTTCGGCAGGGATGGGCTGATCGGGGGCGATCTTGTAGCAACGGTCGATGCTGCCCATCAGTCCGCCGACGGTGCCGCTGGCGGGCGGCAGGGCGATCGGGACGGGGAGCTGTTCGCACACCTTGCTGATGCCGATGTAGAGGACGGCCAGGCGGGTCGTCAACTCTTCGGTGGTGCGCTCGCGTTCATCTGACACGGTTGGTCCCTTCCGGTGGGTGATTGGTGGTGAGGTGCGGGGTTTGCGGCCCCGGCCTCGCGTCTCCATCGTAAGGCGCCACGCATCCTTTTACAACACCTATCGGCAATGGAAGCCCCGGATCCGCTTGGGCCCGGGGCTTCAACGATCAGGCAATCTGCCATCCGCTCAGCCGGTCGCCCGGGCCGACTTCAGCGGTAAGGCGTGTGCCCGGCAGATGCTTCTCCGGCAGGTTGACGGCCGTTGCGATCTCCGCCGCCGGGTACCGCACGGGCTCTGCCGCGTCGTCGGCGTCAGCCACGATCTCGGCCTGGTCGCCGACCAGTAGTAGAACCTTCACGGCTACTCGCTCGCTCATGATCTTTCGTCCTCTCAGTGTCGTATCGGTGGGTTCCGTTGGGGCAGCCGCGCCCGCCAGTCGGTCTGGGCCGCCCCTCAGAAGTCTCGGCAGGGTAGGCGATCAGTCGTGCTGTTTCGGGAAGCCGGGGACCGGCTTGCTCGCCGGCGCTGCTGACCTGGCAGGCACGACTGCTCGTTGCAGATCACGGCCGCTGACCTGCGAGTACGGGTACGGGCACGCCGACCACGGGCACCGGCAGTCCACACCTCTTGCAGGCGCCGCTTTCGTTGCTTTCGCCGCAGCCGGGGCACGGCTTCTCGCTCATCGCCGGTTTTCCTGCGGAGTGCCAGGGACCGGCTTCTCGTTCGGGTTGGTGGTCCAGCCGCCGGTGCTGCTCGCGTACTCGCGAACGTCCTCGGGGCGCTCGCCGGGGCGTCCGGGGGCGCGGGTGGGCATGGAGGGCAGTGCCATGATGGTGCTCCTGTCTCCTGCGAGATGGGAGCGGGGCGGTCGCATCTGCTTGGCGGTAGGGGCGGCCGCTCCGCGCTGTTGTGGGGCAGTCGCCTGACTGCTCCCCGCCCGCTCCGGGCCGACTGGCTCGGGGCGGACAGGCAGCCTCAGGCGACGTGCCAGCGCGCGGGGTTGTGCTGGTCCTGGACGAACGCGACCGTGTTGCTGCCGTCGCGTTGCTGTTGTTGTTGCTGGCCCTGTTGCTCGATCTGACCTGCGGAAACAACAGCAACGCCCGGGGCCGGGGCCCCTTCCGAAGAGGGGCCAGGGGAGGGGGTCGGCGGGCGGGCCGGGAGGTCCTGAGTGCGGACCCCTGTGGAGACCCCCGGGCGGGCCCCCTGACCGCGGGCCCGGGTGCCCCGGGAGACGGGCACCGCGGCGGCCTCACACAGGGCCCGGCAGTCGGCCGCGGACCACCCCCCGGACGACCCCCCGCCGGGGTAGCGGGAGGAGAGGCCGGCGACCACCTGAGACCAGTGCAGACCGGGGGTCGGCCGGGCCCCTTCCGAGTGCTCCTGGACGAGGTCGTGCAGGAGGTGCACGAACGCCTCCGGGGAGGGCCCCGGAGCCCGCTTGCCAGCGTCCTCCGGCCCGCCGTCGGCCGGGGCCTCCGTGGCGGCCTTCGCCTTGTCGGCGCTGACCTTGGTGCGGAGGGCCGCGAGCGACCAGCCGACGGCCAGCGGCCACATCAGGGCGTTGTGCCGGTAGACCAGCCAGCACAGACCCGCCCCGGCGCCGAGGAGCAGCGCGCCGCGCATGTAGATGCCCAGGTCGGCCGACAGACCCTTGAGGTCGGAGCGGTGGGCCTCCAGGCACCAGCCCTTGAGCCGGTCGGCAAGGCGCCTGCCCAGCAGGCCGGTCCCCTCCCCCAGCGTGCTCATCAGGCGGATGGCCCAGGCGCTGGCGGCCTTGGCTTTCTCCTGCGCCTGCGCCGCCTTCGCTTTCAGCTCGTCGGCGCGGCTGGCGAGAGCGTCGGCCTCGGGCGTGGTGTCGGCGCTCACAGCGACACCTTCCCGTCGAAGATGCTCACGGCACTGTCGCCGAGCCAGTTGTACAGGTCCGGCACCCACTGCATGCCCTGGGCGAAACCGGCCGTCGCGCACAGCGTCAGCCCCGTGAACAGCCCTCCCAGCATCCGCTTCGTGTCAGCCTTCCCGGCAGCCTTCAGGACGACCGCGCCGATCAGCGCAGCCACCAGGACCGCGCAGGCCCCCGGGTAGGTGAGTGATCCGAGGGAGCCATGGGCCAGGCCGCCGCCGCCCTTGGCGCCGGTCGTGGTGCTGACGGCCTTGTCGCCGATCTTGTTGCTCGCCTCGACGGCCTGGGTGGCGACCCACCCGAAGATGCCGCCGACGCACATGGTCCAGCCTGCGCCGGTGATCAACCCGCCGCCGAACGGCATGAGCGCCTTCAGCTCGCGGTTGCCCTTCCACCAACTGCGGACGTTGAGGATGAAGATGACGACGGAGAGGACCGCTCCGGCGACGGTCATCGCAACGGTGTTCATGCGCGGACTCCTGTGGTTGCTGCGACCAGGTCGGGCCAGAGCACACCCCAGGTTCCGCCGATGACGGTCACGGCCACACCGAACGCGTCGAGCCAGTTCAAGCGGCGGACCAGGTCGCCGGCGAGGTTGGTCCGCAGGCGGCAGGGCCGGTGGATGCGCGCGGCCACCACCGCCAGCGCGACGGCCGCCGCGGCGTGGGACGCCGCGGGGTGGACGCCCGTGCCGAGGTGGTCCAGCAGCGATCCCCAGATACGGCCGACGCCGTAGCCGACGCGCGGCACCGGGATGCTCGCGGCCGCGACGGCGGCGACCGCGACCAGCGGCGAGACCCGGTACGGGACGGCCCGGCCGAGGCGCTGCCACCATCGCAGGTCCGGCTCTACCGGCACCGGGGGGTGAACGGTGACGTGCAGGTCGATCTGCTGCGGACCGTTCCACGGGGCCGGCGCCTGCGGCGGTAGCCAGGGCGTCATCCCTCCGCCCCCAGGCGGGGCGGGAGGCGAGACCGGAGGCACGGGTGGTGCGGGCGGTACGGGCGGCGATGCCGGGGCGGCGGACGGCTGCCGGAACGGGGGCCAGGGCTGGCCGGCGGCCGGGATGATCCGGGTCGGCGTTATCGGTTTCTGGTTGTCGGTCATGGCGTCCTCAGAGGCGGAGGAGGGCGGCGGCGACGGCGGCCACGCAGACGATCAGGGCAGTGGTGCGTACGACCGGCAGCAGCACGGGGCGCGGCTCGCGGCGGCCGATGGCGGCGAGGCCGAGTGCGGCGAGCAGCGTGAGCGTGCCGTAGGTGATCGCGGCGAGTGCGCGCATCTCAGCTCTCCCTCGTCGCTTCTTGGAGCCGCTGCGCTTTCGCCTGGCCGATGCGCAGTTCGCGCTGGAGGGTGCGCAGGGGAGCGGGGCGGCCAAGAGCGCGGGCACGCTCGATGAGGTCGGCGGGGAGCGCATCCGGCTGCGCATCCGGGGCGCCGCCGCTCTCCCCCGCCGACGGCCCCGGCTGGCCAGTGCCGGGGGCCTCCTGCTCGGTCTCATCGTCATGTGATCGGCCCGTGTCGGATGCGCACTCGGGGATACGGGCATGGACTGCATCTCGACGCTGGCCTGCGGCGATAGCGAGCGCAGGGGCGCGCACGTCGGGGTGCACCTCGGGTGCGGTGGCGACGTCGAGGACGAGCGTGCCTGGCTGTTCGGCGGCGGTCACGTGCGCATCAGGGCGGGGTGCGGCGGGCGGGTTGCCCGCCCTGATAGCGACGCGAACTTGCTGCTCGGAGACGACAACGCCGTGTTCGGTCAGCAGGCTGGCGAGTGCGGCGGGATGCGCATCCGGATGCGCGGAGTGCACGCGCCGGATGGCGTCGAGGGGGTGCATCTCGGTGAGCTGCTGGCGGGCGAGCGCGGCCGGGGTGCGCGGCTGCGCGGGCGGCTGCGGCGGATCCCAGGCGGACGGCAGTTTGATCGTGTTGAGTTCGGTGGCGCCACGCCGGGCGGCGAGTTCGAGCATGAGCCGCTGGCGCTGGACCGGATCGGTCGCGACGTGCGCGCGGGCGACGGCGGCGGCGAGACGGCGGCTGCCCCAGGCGCGCAGACGGCGGCGGGAGCCGAGCCGTACGGCACGAGCCAGGGCGCGATCTCGGGTGATCTGTTCGGCGGTACGGTCGCGCACGGCGAGACCGAGCCGGGACAGCAGCCGCTCGCGCAGGGCACGGGCGATCTGCGCGGGCAGGCCGCTGGACAGCGCGCCCGGCCGGATGATCCGCACCTCCAGCCCCATGGCCAAGTGCCAGAGCAGGCCGGCGAGCACGGGGCCGATGACGGCGCGGACGGTGCCGCCGACGACGCCGGACTCGGCGTACGCCGGGATGATCTGCACGCCGGTGATGACCCACACGAGGACGCCGGGAGTGCCGGGAGTCCCCGCGGTGCCGTCGACGCCGGTGGCCTTCTTGTTGGCGCGGGCGAGGAGGCCGCAGGCGAGCAGAGCGATTTCGGCCGCGGCGAACATCGCGAGGCGCTCGCTGTGGTCGGTCATGCCGAGGCGGTGCGCGGCGAAGCGCCACGATGTATCGGCGCTGTAAGCGGTGCAGGCCGCAGCGGCGAAGGACGCGATGAGGACCGCGGCCGGCGGCCGGGTCATGGTGCTCAGCGCACGGCCGACGCGCCAGGCGGCGACGGCCAACGCGGAGGTGATGGTGGCGGTGGCAATGGCGGCGGGGTACGGGTTGGCGTACGCCCACCGGATCGCCTCGTCGGTGAGGTCCACGATGTCTCCGGGGTGGGGCCGAGCCCGCTGCTGGAGCTGGCGGGCCCGGCCGGATGGGGCGGGTCAGTACGCCAGGGGAGAGGGGGCGAGGGTGCCGGCGACGACGTAGGCGACTGCGATGCCGACCGGGTCGCCGCTGAGGTGCGCTGCTTCGGTGAGGGCGATCACGGGCTCGTCGCAGGCAGCGATCACCGCGCGGGCCGTGGCGGGCAGGTGCTCGTCGTCCGGGCGGAGGGCCAGCCCCAGCATCCGGGCGAGCTGGTCCCCCCTGCGTTCCAGGAAGGCATCGATCCGGTTGTCGCGGTCGTCGTCGATCGGGTGGCTGTACCCGGCGGGCAGCCACCGCCGGTCGACCTGTGCCAGGTACCGCTCTGCGCAGTCCCGGATGAGGCGCTGCCTTCCTGCGCTGGTGCGGACGAGGGCGGTGAGAGCGTGGCGCGTCTGCCGGGTCTGGTCCGTGGTGGTGCGCTCCTCGGTGGTGGTCACCGCTGCTCACCTGCCTCGCCCGTGTCGGTGATGCGGGCTGTGAGGGTGACGCGGGCGTGGTCGCCGAGCAGGTACTGGCTGGCGGTCCAGTGCAGGCCAAGACCGGCGGCTGGCCAGACCTCGGGGTGGGTGAGGGCGTCGTTGAGGTGGCGGGCCATGGAGGCGAGGGCCCCGAGCGGGCCGGGCTCGGCCGGGCGCGCGTCGACACGCTCCTCGATGATGGAGACGATGCGCGCGATGAGCATCTGCCCGGCAAGGAGGCTTTCGTGAGGGAGCAGGCTCTCCAGCTCGCGGACGGCGGCGGCGAGCTGCTGCTCGGCGGTCGTGGCGTTCACAGCGTCACCCCGCTCGCAGCCAGGCGCAGGCGGGTGGCGTACTCGCCGCGGGTGGCGCCGTCGAGGGGCAGCTCGTCGAGGGCGCGGGTGAGGGCGTCGAGGTCGGAGCGTACGGGCGCGGTGTCGGTATAGGTGTAGGTGCCGTGCCAGTCCCACACGGTGACGTGAGCTTCGGTGAGCAGCCGCTCGGGCGTGAGGGTCGTGTCGGGGTTGTGCGCGGCGAGCCGGTCAGCGGCCGTAGTGAGGAGCAGCACGAGGGGCGCGGCTTGGTGGCGCGGGGTGATGTGGCCGGTGGTTCCGTCGGCGGTGCGGATGGTGGCGATGGTGCGTCCGGCGCGGCGGCCGAGGATTCCGGCGGCCAGGAGGCGGCGGGTGGGGTGTTGCGCGGGGCTGATCTGGGTGGGAGGTCGGGCGATACGATCCATGGCGGACCGCTCCTTGTCGCTGAGGAGTTGGTCTGGCCCCGGCCATATGGCATTCGCACTGCCGGCCGGGGCCGTTGTCGTTGCCCGATCGAGCGTAGCAACTTCCTAGCCATATGGCTAGGAAGTTGGGAAGATAGGTATCCATGGCCGACGACGTCGGAGGAGGGCCTGCCGAGATGCTGTCGTTCCGCGAACTGGCGCGGCGACTCGTGGCTGAAGGCGTCGTCGCGTCAATCAGCCACCAGCGTGTGAGCCAGCTGAGTCGTGATGATCCGGACTTTCCGCCTGTCGTGCAGGTGGGGCGGTCCAAGGCGGTTGACTGGCGGGCAGCCCGTCCATACTTCGCGAAGCGGAAGTCGAAGCAGGGGCAGCGCACTGATCTGCGAAGGTCGATCGAATAGTTGCCCAAAAGTGGCATTCCGGCATAAGCGCGGAGATCCGGGCGAGAGATACGTCGTGCATGCAGCGTCAGGCCGTCACTGCCTGTAGGAACCTCATGGCGCCCTGTACTCTCGTTCCCTCGCCGCTTCTTTCGGCTGGGAGGGTGCGAGGTGCTCCGCGTGAGGTTCCCGTGGTGAGCGGGAGTCCGTGCGGCGCTTCGAATCGAGCTATGCCCTCTTTGCTTTGCTTGCCTGTTGAGGTTGCAAGCGCAGGACGCTCTCCCTTCAACTGCGCCCGTGACGTTCAAACATGACTGATCGCCAGCAGTGCATGGCTGGAGCGAGGGGGCTATTTGATCTTGATGGGCGATGCGTCAATTTGGGAATTGAAGGGGAGGTCGGTACTCTCCCGCAGTGATCATTGACGCCACTTCCCAGGTAGCCCCGCGGCGCTACAAGGACAAGGAATTGCGCCAGATGATGGGAGACCTCATCGGCAAGGCCAGTCCTGACGATTTGCTGGCTTGCTTTCTTTGGGCGCAGGAGGGGCGGATCGGTTCATCGGCCTGCAGGGCGATAGCGAATGTCCTTGAACAGGTGGAAGATTGGCGCTCAACGTTGGGCATCCAGCTGCAAAACGATGAGAACCTGAAAGCCCTTCCCTTTGCGCAGGAGGAGTACAAAAAGGTCATACAAGATGCCCTGTGGAAACTCCAATCCCTGCACTGGAAAATGGGCGACGCTCTACGCGAGGTGCAGGCTCTTGTTGACGAAATGCGTTCGCAGTTCGGTACCGATTCGCATACTGCGCTGTGGCGCCGGGGGTGCGAGCAGGATTCACCCCTTGAAGCTATTGCTGTTGCCTGGGATGGCGCGTTGGAGTTGCGGAAGAAGGCGCAAAAGGTCTGCAAAGAGCTTGATGCGGCACTGGGTGATGTGCGTAGGCTGAATGATAGGCGGAGTGAGTTCTCTAAGGTGGGCAAGAAGTACACTCTCGCCAACGTGGACTCATTCGACCATAAAAATTTCGAAGTGCTCGTTGCGTGGCTCGCTGGACGTGATGGTATGAAGTCTTGGCGGACTGGTGGGGCGGGCGACCTCGGGGCTGATGTTATTGCAGAGGCGCCCGATGGGCGCAGGTTCGTTTTTCAGTGTAAGCATACGAGTGGGCGGCGTTCGGTGGACTCTGCGGCGGTGCAGCGCTTGAACGGCACTGCGCGACCGGTTCACAGAGCTGACGAGGTTGTTATGGTCACTAGTGGGGATTTCTCTAAGCCGGCGCGCGAGTTCGCCCGGTCGCAGAAGATTCACCTAGTGGATCGTCAGACTCTTAAGAAATGGTCAGAGTGGGGTGACTCGCTTTACTCGATATTGAAGGTCGATGAACCAAGGTCCGCTACTGAAGGCGAAGCCGCTTGATGGAGCCGTGAGGGTGGTTGGGCTCTGAGTCCTCGTAACGGGTGGTTAATGGATTTGTGGTGCGTCGTCATTCGAAATCGGTAAGAGCCTGGTGCACTTACAAGTCCAGCAAGGCCCACAGGCGGCGGCCGTCGGGGGCGTTGTCGGTGCCGCAGCTGGAGGCGCCGAGCTCGGCGAGGCGGGGCAGGATGGTCTCGTCGGGTGCGGGGTCGGGCTGGTGGCTGAGTACGAGGACGAGGGCCTGCTGGCTCTGATCGGCGAGGTGAAGGCTGATGCGTCGGCCGCCGTCGCTGACCGCGGCTTCCACCATGAGGGGGACCACGGCACCCACGGCCTCGCCGTCGGGCCGGTACCCCCATTCCTCCAGCTGCTCTACGACGCGTTTGCGGGCTCCGCCCGAGGCCCACGGTTGGGATTCCAGCGGCCAGTTCGCGCCGCGCCGGTTCGCCATGCTGATCCGACGCCGGGCCGCTGGCGCGTGCTTCGGCTCGTTGGGGCGCGGGGGTTCGACCGGTCGTTTCGGGGGCGGCGGGGCTTTCGGCGGGTAGTCGGGCCGGTGTTCGGCATCCGACGGTGGTGTCACGGTGGCCTCCCCTGCGGAGCATGCGACGGGAAAACCGTACCCCCTGAGGAGTCCTCACAGCGGGGCGTCTCCGTGCGGATGGTCAGCGTCTACGCCGTACGACGCTTCCGTGCGCGTCGTGTGCGCCGTCGCCGGCCCACCTCGTCTGGCGCACGGTCGAACGAGGACGGAAGGGGTGCACGATGGCCGAATGTGATCACGAGTGGGTGCAGTGGAGCGGCGCTCAGCGTTGCCGCAAATGCGGCGCCACACAGAGCTAAGTTGCTCGTTGAGCTGGTGAGGGGTCGCGCCTGCGGCCCCTCTTCTCGTCTGAAGGGGTCGGATGTCGCGTAGTGGGTGGTGGGAGCTGTCGGCCGGGGTATGGGCGGCCGTCGAAGAGCGCATGGGGCCGGTGACCGGCGCGTGGGATGTCGCGGACGGCCTGACGTGCTCGACGGCGGCCGTCCTGTCGACCGAGGCGGGTCATGTGTTCATGAAGGGTGTGCCGGCCGGTGACGCGCGCGGTCGGGCCGCGCAGGCGATGGAGGCCGTGGTGAACGCGGCGGTGTGCGGCGTGGGTCCGCGGTTGCTGTGGCAGGTCACGGCCGGCGGTTGGGACCTGCTCGGCTTCGAGTACGTCGAGGGTCGGCATGCGGACCTGGCGGCCGGCTCGGCGGACCTGGTGCTGGTAGCCGACGTGCTGCGCGCGGCTCAGGCCGCCCGGGCGCCAGAGGGCCTCCCGTCGTTCGCCGACCGGTTCGCCGACGTCCTGCCCCCCGAGCAGCTGGGGCTGCTGCGCGGTGACGTGCTGCTGCACACGGACACGAACCCGCACAACCTCCTTGTCGGCTGCGACCGGGCGTGGCTGGTGGACTGGGCGATGCCCGCAGCTGGCCCGGCGTGGGTGGACGTCGCGTACACGACGGTGCGGCTGATGGAAGCCGACTGCCCGGCGGGCGAAGCGCTGGAGTGGGCGGCGCAGTTCCCCAGCTGGGAGGCAGCGGACCCGCGGGCCGTTCAGGCGCTCGTCACGGGTACGTGCCGCCTGTGGGAGCGGCAGGTCGGTGTGCGGGATGCTCGGCACAGCAACGCGCGCTATGCCGCCCTCGCCGCCTGAGAGCATCAGAAGCCCCGCTCGGTGATCGGGCGGGGCTTGCTGCTGCTCAGTGTCGTTCGGCGATCCGGTTGAGGTCGGCGTCAACGACCGCGAGATCGGGGTGATCGTACAGTTGCTGTTCACGCATCCAGGCAGCGATATCGGCTTTGTGGGCGGCGCGGACTTCGTCGAAGCTGGTGTCGGTGAGAAGGGCGATGGTGCCCATCTCCAGGTCGTCGAGTCCGTGGTACCGGTTGGCGGGCGCGTAGCCGATGGCGATGTCGGCGGCGTGGGGGAAGTTGGCTGCGGTGAGCTTTTCGACCAGCCAGGCTCGGAACGGGGTGTCCTGGTGTCGCCAGGCGGGGTCGTGGTTGTCGTATTCGGGGTCGTCGGGTCCGGGGCCGATGATGGGCATCGGTTGATCCCTTCGGGTTGTAGCGGTGCGATTTGTGAGCAGCAGAAAGCCCCCACCCAGTCGGCATCGTTGGGTGGGGGCTTCGGCGTTCAGCGGATGGTGGCGATCTGGGCGACGACGAGGCGGCCGACGTCTGCTACTGCCCGCCGCCGGGCCTGCTCTCCTGGGCCAGAGGGGCGAGCAGCCGTGCCAGCTCATGCAGCCCGTCGCGGACGATCAGGTGATCGGCGGCGGCCAGTTGGGCAGTGCGGCCGTCCTCCAGCTCGACGTCCTGGTGCGCGGTCTCGTGCGTCAGCCGCACGGTGGAGGACCGGCCGTCCGCCAGCAGCAACTCCGCCGAAAGCGCCCCGACCACCGGCAGGCCCTCCAGGCTGCTGTCGACCAACCCGGTGGTGCGGGCTTCCAGCTCGGAGGCCGGCACCTTGGCGGCCATGTGCTCGTGGACGTGGAGCGAGGCCCTGCGCAGCCGCTCCACGACGTCCTCGCCCTCAGCGAGCTGGTCATCGGCGTTGGCCTCTACCAGCCGGGCGAACGCGCACAGCGCGATGGCGAGCTGCCCGGCGGCCTCCCCCAGCGTCTCGGCCTCGGGCCCGACTGCCGCGGGCATCAGGACGTCCAGGGCGTGCCGAGCGAGCTGGCGCACGGCCTGGGGGTCCAGCGGCGCGGGCGGCAGGAGCTGGCCGGGCACGGCCGAGGTCTTATAGGTGGTCATGGGTGTCCTCCCCTTCGTGGTGGTCGATTGTGCTGCTGCGGGCGTCCCCCGGACAGAGGTCACGCGGTCGGGGCCCCGCTGGCGGCCGGGTGGGTGGCGGCCGTGCTGATCGCCGCGCGTATGCGCTGGTACTTCTCTTCGGTGGTGTGTTCGTCCCACTGGGCGCGCGGGTCATCGGCGGGCACGCGCTCGACGTGCCCGAAGAGCTCGGCGTCGCGGGGTGCGATGTGCCAGGAGAGCTGGCCGCACGGCGCGTCGAGGTACAGGATCTGCCAGCCGGGCTCGTCCACGTCGGGGGCCGGGGCGAGGACGGCGGGGTGTGCGGTGGCGAGCCAGGCGAGCAGCTGCGCGCGCTCGCGGTACGCCCCGTCACGCTCGGCCTTAGCCTGCTCGGCATGGTGGTGCGCATCCTCGGCGCAGCGGTCGCGGAGCAGGTGCTCCACATGCTGACGAAGGAGCAGCCCCTCATCCGGGGTTAGGACGCCGCGGGCGGCGCGGGACAGGAGCACCAGCAGCGCGTCGCGGGTCGCGGTGTCGTCCGGCGCATCGCAGCGGTCCCGCGTCGTAGGGGCGTCGGCGTGAGGTCCGGTGACGACGGCGGTGTCCGGCGACACGTTGATGACGGGCGGCGCCAGGTGGTCGGCGATGTGTTTGACCTGCGTCATCAGCTGGTCGACGGCGCGGGCGATCTCGTGGACGGGGTCAGTGGGCATAGTCGTTTCCTCCGGGGCGGGGCCAGGTGTCGGGGCCGGGGATGGTGACGATGGGGCGCCGCCGTCGTTCCTGGTGATGGAGTCGCAGCACTCGCAGGTACTGTGGGACGGCGGCATGGGGCGGTGGTCAGTCATCGCGGAACTTCTCCTTGAACCGCCCGGTGAGGCGGGACCGGTTGGGCGGGGTGACGAGAGCGCTGGTCCATATCCAGATCAGGGCGCTGAGCAGGAGCACCTGGTGCATCAGCTGCCGTCTCCGCTCGGCAGGCAGTGGCCGGCCTGCTCCAGCCGCCAGGCCAGGTCCCCGGCGTCCACGCCGCCCACCTCGTTCGCCTTCACGCACCAGGCGGAGACGATGCGCAGTACCTCGTCGCGTGCCGCTTCGGCCTGCTGCCGGAATGCGTGCGGGGTGGGGCGGGTGCGGCGCTGGATGGTGACGGTGTACGCCTCGTCCGGGCACCGGCCGTCGCGCAGGTCGAGGGAGACCGACGGGGGCGGACCAGTGATCTCGGTTTCGAGGTAGTTCTGCGCGCCGTACCCGTCGAGCATCGTGCGCATGGACGCGACGAGGGCCAGGAGCAGTTCGCGCGCGGGCTCCAGTTCCAGAGTGACCACGCCGTCTTTGATGCTGAGGTTCTTCATCAGGGTGCCGTCGGTGAGGATCTCGGCGGCCAGATCGCCGAGTGCCTCGAGGGCGTAGGCGGCGGCCCAGTCGAGGCGGGCGGGGGCCTGGTGCCACAGGTGGTGGTTCTCGCGGAGGCCGCGTTCGATGGCGGCGAGCGCCTGGACACGGCGCTTGGTGCGCTGCTGCTCGGTGAGTTCAGGCACGGTCGGCTCCCTTGGCTGAACGGAGGCGGACGACGGGCGGAGTGGTCGGCTGGTAGCCGGAGCAGGGAGGGCAGTACGTGCGGCCATCGGGGAGGATGCGCCAGCCGATGCGTGCGCCGGCGGCGTGCGCATCGTCGACCGCACGGGCACCTGTCCAGAGGACGGTGGCGCACGTTCCGTACTGCCACTGCTGATCGCAGTGCAGGGTGATGCAGGCGCTCACTGGTCGATCCCCTCGGTGATGATCCGGCAGGTGCGTTCGTGCGCGCGGCCCCGGGTGAGCCACCACCGTTCGCAGCACGCGGTGAGCAGCGGCGCCCTTTCAGCCGGGCGGCGGGGGCGTGCGACTCTCTCCGCCTGTACGGCGGCTTCACGGCGCGCTTGACGTCCGGTGAGCCGGAGGATCACCCGTACGGCCGTCAACGGGGCGTACAGAGCCCCTCGCGGCATCATGCGGCTTCTCCCGTCCCGGCCGCATCAACGAACTCGGGCTGTCCGGCCCGCAGGCCCAGCCACGTCGCCGACGGATACGCGCACCCGCACCACCGGCACTCAGCGACCTTCTCGCCGTGAGACAGCCGCACTTCGCCGCCGCACGGAGAGCCGTCCCCGTACGGCGCGACGCAGCACCCCAGCAGCCGCGCGCGCTGCGCCGGATCGGCCGGGTCGGTGACCGCCCGGCACCGCGCGGCCAGGTCGCGGACCTCGTGCGCCAGGTCGCCGGCGTCGTCCCACTCGCCGGCGATCCACTCCAGGCTCATGCGCAGCCCGCGCGCCGCATCGCGCACCCGCTGGGCGTACGGCCCGCCTTCGGCCGGCGGGCCCCAGCCGCGCGCGCCCTGCATCTGGCGGCGCCATCCTTCGAGGACGGTGACGATGCCGCCCTCCGCACGCAGAGTCAGCGCGGCCTCGGACAGCGGCAGGGGCGCGTCGCGTACGACGGCGACCGGGCCGCCGTCGCCGCTGCGGCGGCGCTGCAGGTTCTCGGCCAGGCCCAGCAGCAGGTACTGGCGGGGCAGGTCGGCCAGCCGCGCGTCGAGACCGCGGGTGCAGCCGGGGCACAGGCGGCCGGGGCCGTCGAGGGCTTGAGTGCAGGCAAGGCAGTTCATGCGGCGCTCCGGTCGTCAGGGGCGGGCAGGAGGGTCAGGTGCGGTTCGCCGACGGCGGCGGCCAGGGCGGCGTAGTGCGCGGCCTGCTCGGCGGGCAGCCACGGGCGGGCCGGCCGTACGGCGGGCGGCCGCGGGGGCAGGGCGTCACCGAACCGGCCGGTCGGCAACTCCTCGGCGAGCAACCGCTCCAGCGCGCTCATGCCGCGGTCTCGGCTTCCGCGTACCGGCGGGCGTGGACGGTGCCGCCGGGGAGCTGGCGGCCGTCGCGGTGGCAGGGGACGCCAGGCTCGACCTGGCAGGTGGGGCAGCACGCGACGGTGCGGGCCCAGGCCGCGATCCGTTTCGGGTGCGGCTGGGGAAGTCGGCGGCGGCCGGAGATGGTGGTGCACGGCCGGTGCGGGTGGGCGCCGCAGTGCGGGCACTCGACGGCGCGGGCCGGGTGCTGCCGGGCGCGGAGAGCGTGGCGTACGACGTCGGGCATCGGGGCGCCGGGGATGCGACGGGTCACGGCTGGTCCTCCTGGCGTGAGGTCAGGCGCCGGTCGGCGCCGGTCATCGCGACGACGGTCGTCATCTCGGCGACGCGAGAAACGATCCGCTCGCCGAGCACACTGGCGAGGTCCGGGCCGGTGGGCTGCCCGTACTCGTCGCAGGACACGCGGGGTGGCAGATTGCTCGTGAAGATCGACGGCAGGCAGCGGTTGTACCGCTCGTTGATCAGCCGGTAGGTGACTTCCTCTGTCCACTCGGTGGCCTTGGCCGAGCCGAGATCATCGAGGAGCAGCAGCGGCACCCGGCATAGCCGACGCAGCTCGGCTTCCGGGCCTCGGGGACTGCCGTTGGGGCGGAGCAGGCCGTACATGTCCGCCGCCGTGGTCGCGATGACCTCGTACTGGTGCGGGCCGGACTCGGCTATGCGGCGAAGCGCGCCGTACGCCTGGTGGGTCTTGCCGGTGCCGGTGGTGCCGGTCAGCAGCAGGGCCGTGGCCTCTTCGGGGGCCTGTGCCGTCTGGTCCGCCCAGGCGATGACGGCTGGGTGGTCCGCGACGGCGCGACGGTAGCGCGGCGGGGTCGCGGTCTCCCAGCGGGCGAGCGCCCACTCGGTTCGGATGCGGCGGTGGTACTCGGGGTGGCCCGGCTCGTCGGGGCGGGGCGCGATGTCGGTCGGGCCCGGCGGGACAGTGGACAGGCCGCGCTGCGCAAGGCCGGCGCGCAGTCGGGCCATGGCCGCCGCGTTGTCGATCTTGTAGGGCATGGTCAGAATCCGTTCTCATACACGGACGGGTCTGCGGGGTTGCGGTAGGGCTGCCAGCCGCCACCGGGAATGGCGCGCAGGGCGGGCCGCGGGGTGTCGGCTGCGGGAAGGGGGGCCAGCTCGGCCCAGCCCTTGAGGAAGTACTTCGCGGATTCGACGCGCGTGCGCTGGGCGACGGTGACGGCGTAGTCGGTCATGGCGTGCACGCCGACCTTGTTGATCAGGGCGAGGACGGGGAACCAGCCATTGCCCTTGAACGGCCACCTGACGTTGAGGCCGGCGGCGCGGATGGCGTCGGTGAGGGGGCGAGCATCGGGCGGGATGCCGAACGTGACGTCGGCGGGCTGGCTCCGCAGCCCCTCTTGCTTGCTAGAGGGGGTAGTAGAGGAGGGGTATAGAGGAGTAGGCGTCCCGGATTCCGGGACACTGACGTCCCGGGTTTCCTGACACTGAGACGGGTCAGTGTCAGGGTTTTCGGGACACTGAGAAGGCGGTTCAGCGTCCCGATTCCCGGGACGCTGAGGGCCCTCAGCGTCCCGGGAATCGGGAC